>CALVMI010000102.1 GCA_944345045.1 uncultured Bacilli bacterium
TCAATTATTAATGTATCTGTATTCTCTCTTGATTTCCTTAAAATCATAATAATTGTTGGAATTCCAGTACCAAAGAATATATTAGATGGTAAACCAATTATTGCATCAATGTTGTTATTTTCTATTAGATTTTTTCTTATCTCTCCTTCTTCTCCACCTCTAAATAATACTCCGTGAGGCAATACAATTGTCATAATACCATCACTTTTTAAGTGATATAAATCATGTAACAAAAAAGCATAATCAGCTTTTGATTTTGGAGCAAGACCATAGTCTTTAAATCTTACATCAACTTCTTTATCTTTAGGGTCCCAATTTTGTGAGTATGGCGGATTTGATACTACTGCGTCAACAAACAAAGGTTGATATGAATGATGTTCGTCAAAGTAAGGCCAATCTTCCTCTAATGTATCTCCATTTCTTGTGACAATGTTGTCTGGCAGTATTCCTCTCATAACTAAGTTCATCCTGGTTAAGTTATATGTATTCTGCTTTAGTTCTTGAGCGTAATATTTTATTTTGTTTTCTTCTTTTATATATTTAGATGCAGTTTTACCAATATTAATCAATAGTGATCCGGATCCACTTGTTGGGTCATAGATTTCTATTTTGTTTCTATCTTTTAAATGCTCAGAAATAATTTCAGACATTAGCAATGACACTTCATGTGGCGTATAAAACTCTCCTGCCTTTTTTCCGGCATTAGCTGCAAAATTAGATATTAAATATTCATATATAAAGCCAAGCACATCATAGTCTTGTTTATCGTCCATAGGTATATCATTAATTAAATAAATTAAGTCTTTAACTGCTTTTGTTTGGCTTGTTGTTGTATCACCTAATTTACTTAACCCTGTTTCAAGAGTATTAAAAATACCATCATATACTTTTTTATGAGTATCACTTATGAGTCTAGAAAATGCTGATAATGCTATTCTAACATTATCTATATTAAAATCATTTCTCATATCGATCCAAGTAGAAAATAAATCGTTATATGAGATAAAATATCCATTTCTGTTTTGAAGAGTTTCTACTAATTTTCGATTGTTTTCTACCACTTGATCTTTAAAATCTTCATCCGTATATCCTATTTCATATAATGTGTTTACTTCTTTATTTGATAGAAATTTATAAAATATAAAACCTAAAATATAATCTTTATATTCATTTGCTTCTATTTTTGAACGCATCTTATTTGCTGACTCCCAAATCTTTGATGCTAATTGTTGTTTATTCATACTACACCTCACTAATTATCACTTTCATTCTCATTATACCATGAATAATCAAATTTTAAAATCATCAAAAAAAGTATTGCAGATTTACATTTTTACAATACTTTTTTATTAAACAAATTATAAAGCGATATGTAAGATTAACTGTTATCTCTTTTAAAATAATCAAACCTATTAGTTAATAATCCTCCCCACTTTGGATTTGAATATAAAATACATTCCATTTTTAGTATTTTTTCAATATCTATTTTTTGATATACTTGATTATATTTTTCTTCATCATTTCCTATTAATTGATGACTTTCTTCATCTAAATTTTTCCATTTTCCTAAATATATAAAATCATGTGCTTCGTCATCAAATGGCAATGTGCTTTTTGAATTGGTTCTTAATGGATCGGCATATCCTGTATATGCATTTCCGTCTTCCATAGAACACTTGCTCATCATTCCAGATGTATGTTTTAAATTTTCTAAAGTTAGTTCTTCTTCCTTATGAAATGTTCCATTATTTTTATAATAAATTATCTTTTTTTTTTTTTTTTTTTTCTATTAAAACAATTCTTTCACAATCAAATCTTCTGAATGTAAATTATTATTTTTACCTAATAATAGGTTCTCATAAAATTTAATTAAATAACTTTTATCCTCTTTGATATTTAAATAATTATTAAAGTAATTACTTCTCACTAATGCATTTCTAAAATATACAGATTTATCTTTAAATAATGAATTATCTGCATTGTACCCTAGACTAATTAAATATTTTTCTATAAATACTGCTGTTGTTCTAGTATTGCCTTCTCTAAAAGGATGTACTTGCCATATACTAGATGTAAAATCAGTAATATTTTTAATGACTTCTACAATAGACATTTCTTTATAATTTTTCTCTTTTTCTAGACTAATATCATATTCTAGTGATTCTGTTAGAGTTTTAGAATCTCCATAGGCAACAGAATCATTATTTAAAATTTTTTCATGTTTAGAAAAATCAATTTTTCTAAATTCTCCTGCAAATCCATAAACCTCTTGACATAAATATTTATGAATATACTTTAGATAATCTACTGACAATTCGAAATGATCAAGACTCAACAACTCAACAATTCTCATAGATACAAAGTCACATTCTAATTCATTATGATTAATATCTTTTTGTTTTTCTTTTGTAATTTAATATTCTCTTAAACTTTGCTCTACTTCTTCTATTGTTAGTTCACCTAAAATATTTTTTTCACTTATTTGTTTCAAATATTTAGATGGCGTTAGATTGTCTACTTTTTGTAATCCTATTGCCATATCCCATAGCGACTTTTTATAATTTTTAGGCTTTTGTCTTTCTTGATAAGGATTCATACTAGAATCTAAACCTTTTTCACTCATATTACTTCACCATTTCCCTATCATTGTACCATATTCTCTATATTTTCTAAAGATTTTTCAAGAGAATAGTTGTATCTAACAAGTAATGTCATCAGTGAAAAGTTTGAACGTAACACTTATAAGATTAGGTAAATAGAAAATTCAATATTGCTATTATTATTGCAACGACTATACTAGTGATTCCAATTATATCTCCTTTACTTAAGCTTTTATTTTTGTTTACTTTGCTTTCATTCATTAATAATAATTCGATTTTTATTTGTTCTAATTGACTTTTACTATTTCTTTTTGCGGTTGTAAAATGTATTTTATAAGTCTCTAAAAATTTTATTTTTCTTTTGTCAAAATATTCAATTAATTCTTTTTGTTTTTTTTCTAAATAATTATTGCTATTGGCAATGCTCTTATTAATATAAGCTTCAATATCATTATTTGACATTATAAAATTGAATTTCTTTTGACTATCTATCAACAATACTTTTATTTTTTCATTGGTATCTTTTACTAATTTTACTGCATAATTAGTTAATATGCTTTGAGAGATGGCACTATTTGCTAATCCTGAAGCATACATTTCTTCTATTTTGATCTTAAATTCTTTTTGCCATTTAACATCTAAACTACTGTATATTTTTTTATATTGTTCATCAATTACTTCTTTTATTTTTCTATTCATAAAACTCCTTTAAATATTTATATTATAACAAAAAAATCGACTCATAAGAATCGATTTCTATCTTGAAGCCTTTCGACTTTTTTCCAATCTGGGGCGAAATATGGGGGTCGAACCCATGCATGCCGGAGCCACAATCCGGTGTGTTAACCACTTCACCAATTCCGCCACGTACAAGTATATTAACAAATTATTGCTACTTTTTCAAGTATATATTATAATATTTTTTAGAAAGCAAGGGAAATTATGATATTAAATATATTTGATGATTTACAAGATTTTTTTAGTCCTGTTGTTGATTTTTTTGTTAATATTTGGCATTCTATTCAAGATTTTTTTCTGCAATATATGTCACAAGATGCTTTTAATATTTTTATTTTTATCAGTATTGTAGCCATTATTTTGTTTGTTGTACTTGCTATAATAAATCGAGATTAATAGTCCTTAGGACTATTTTTTTATGAAAAGTTAATTATTTACACTATGCTCTACTCTTGGACTATCCATTTTTAAAGCTTGAAAGTTATAACCATGAGAAAGGCCAAATTGAATAATCATTTCCACAGCATCGACACTGTATTCTCTTATATCGTGCTGCAACACAACGTAAGTACTTTTGTTTCCTAAAGAATTAATAACGTTAGAAGCAACTGAAGCAGCATTTTTTGCAGTACTTGCATCTTTACTGTCGACATTCCAATCAAAATATCTAAATCCTTTTGCTTGAACAGCTTTAGTAAGCATGCTCATTATATGGGTTCCATTATCATAGTTTTTGCTTATAGTATTTGAACTTCCACCTGGAAAACGAATAATCATTGGGGCATAACCCGTAATGTTTTTCACTTTATCTTGAATGGCATATAGATCTGCGAAATACGCATCTACACTGGAATAAACTGAGGCATAGACATGAGAGTTTGTATGAAGACCAATAGTATGCCCTTCATCATAAGCTCTTTTTAAAACATCATCATATCCTTTTGTTAAATTTTGATTCGTCACAAAAAATGTTGCTTTTACATTATACTTTTTTAAAATATCTAACAATTTAGAAGTATACTTACTTGGGCCATCGTCAAAGGTTAAATAGATGTTTTTTCCTTCTAATGATGGATAATCACTTGTTTGATAGACATAGACATAACGCTTTACTTCAGATGCATTATTGTTACTATCTACAACTTTATAAGTTAAAATATATTCTCCTGATTTACTTGTATCAACACTTCCTTCAATTGTGATTTTACTTGTTAAATCGCCATCACAATTATCTGTAGCTGTTGCATTTTCTTCCGTATATGTGCCATTTAATTCCACAAAAATACTACTTTCGCCATTTAAAGTGATCGTTGGACTTTCTTGATCGTTTAGTTCAGCTTTTTTCTCTAAAGTTGATTTATTTCCTGATGAGTCCATTACTTCAAATACAATTTTTCCCTCTTCTACTTTACTGGTTACTTTATCTGTTATATCACCATCATAGTTATCCTTGGCTTCAATTTCATATCCATATCCATTACCATTGCCACAGTAAAATAAAGGTTCTTCTCCGATAATGGTAATTATAGGACTTTCTTTATCAACTACTACGACTTCTTGTTCTTTCGAAATACTTTTTGAATTATATTCATAAGTATATGTTACTTTATATGTTCCAAGTTTTGATGTATCAACTTCACCCGTTTCTTTTGGGGTTACTTCTTCACAATGAAAAATTGTTCCAAAACAAACATCGGTTTGTGAATAAGCAAATTCACTTTGATAAGGAATTTCTATCTCTGTTTCAAAAAATTGAATTCGGAATCTAGGAATGCAAAAAAAGTATATTGCTAAGAAAATCATTAATACACCTAAAAGTACTAGTAATCCGATTAAAATCTTTTTATCTATTCTTTTTTGTTTTACTTCCATAAGACCTTACTCCAATTACTGTTAGTATACCACAAAAAGAAAAACGAATACTATAAATATTCGTCAAAAGAATTTACAATGTAAAGAGGTGCTGGTAAATCACTTGTTGATATAAAGCCACTTGGTGCTTTTATTACATCTGGAATACGATTTATTACATCAGCACAGGTAAGAAGAACTGTATCAGGTTGATGATTTACGACATTTGTTGTTGGTTCGCCAAAAATTGTCCAATCATTTATGTCTTCTTCATCTTTAGTATAAACTTTACCAATACATTCTATTTCTAATAAAATATCTTCTTTTGTCGTTGCCGAGACAATAGCATTCATTCCTCGAACCATTTTAGGTTCTAGAGTTACCCCTAAAGTAGAACTTTCTAATTTTTCTTCTGTTAATACAGGAATACACTCTTGTTTTATACTGGTAATGTGTAAATTCAATTTATCACAAAGCCAGCCTACTACGTTCCACATATAACTTGGAAAAAAGGCGCGATTGTCCATCAATTTTTTTCTTTCTTCTTCACTCATAGCATTCGTACTTGCGATTTGTTTATCAAATTCTTCTTTGCTTAATCCTGCTCCATGAGCTTTGGCTAAAGCGATACCATAATCTTCAACATTATAAGAACTTTTTCCTTTTATCTTAGTGATTCTGGCTGTTGAAGCACAGATATTTGCAATCATGTTACCCCAGAAAACATCTTGATAACCGCAGCCTAAAATCGTCACATGATTTGCCTTTGCTAAAGCATCCAACTCTTTGTAAACAATAGGATTAGAGTTAGATGGAAAGAACGCTTCTTCACAGGTTGTTAAAACGTTTGCACCATTACATACACAAGTTCTTACAACATCACGAATATCATTTATTGTACTCATTGTTGTTACGATCGCTACATTAGGTTTTTCTTTTTTTAAAATATCTGATAATTGTTCTAGTGGAGAGATAATAATTCCTTCATCATTTGTTTCCATGATTTTGCCAATATCTTTTCCAATTTTTTCTGGATCAACATCTACGGCTCCAACGATTAAGCCACCTTTGTCTAGTACATAGCGCATCGTATATTTACTCATCTTTCCAGTACCAATTTGAATTACTTTTACTTTTTCCATTTTTATCCCCTTTCTTCTAAATTAACATTTTCTTCGGTAATTAAATCTTTAAATTCAACTTTAAAACGTTCAATTTCTTTTTTCTTCACATCTTCATAAATATTTTTAGCATTGCATATTGCTTTATATACATGTTTTATTTTTACTTCTTTTTCATTATCAAATAATGCATAAGTAAAGGCATTTGACAAAATTGTTAAGCAGATATCTGGATATCTAGAAGCTACTTCATAAACTCTTTTATATTCATCTGTCATCTCAACAATAAAAGCCATAATTCTTTCTTTTATAAAATCTGAATAATTTAATTTTACGCCTATTTGTTTTTCTAGTTTTGGTAGAGTTCCTAATAGGATTTTAACGGTCGTTGGCTTATCTGTTTCTAAAACATCGATTTTTTGAAATCTTCTTAAAAAGGCACGGTCCCTTAAAATATAGGTTTCATATTCTTCTGTTGTAGTCGCGCCTATCATTTTTATAGTTCCTCTATCTAGTCCAGCTTTTAACATATTTGCAAAGTCAATACCACCATTTTCTGAAGTATTCTTGTTTACTAAAACATGTGTTTCATCGATAAAAAGAATTGTTTTTTCTTTTTGATTTAATTCTTTTACAAGCATGTCTATTCGACTTTCTGTTTGGCCATCGGTATTTACTGATCCTAAAAGAGATGTAATATTTATTTTGATAATTTCCCAGCCTTTTAGAGCATCTGGTACCATATTTTTTTGAATACGGTATGCGAGTCCTTCGACGATCGCGGTTTTACCAATACCAGGCTTACCAACTAGTAAAGCACTTTTTTCTGGTGTGAGCAAAGTTAAGATGCATTGTTTAATTTCGTTATCTCTAGCGATTGCTGGATCGGTAATATATTCTTTGGAAGTTAAATTTTCGCCATATCTTTCTAGCATACTAATTGAAATATCCGTATTTAGTGTTTCCATTTTATCATCCTCTAGAAATATTTTAGCATAAATGAAAAAAAAATTCACCCTTTAAAGGATAAACTTTTTTAATAGAAAATACTACAACTATCTTCTCTAATTTGTTCTTCTGCTTTTTTATCTGTCTCACGTACTGCTACTACTTCATTTTCTTCAAAAATATCTAAAATATCTGTGTCTACATAAGCTTGATATGTTTTAAAAGTAAATTCATAGTATTTGCCTACCTCTAAATTTTTAGCTAATGAACTATCTAGACGCACGGTAACTAAAGAATCATTATCATATTCAGAAAGTACTACAGAGTATTCATCTAAAGAGGCATTTTCTCTAATCATTTCGACATAGTATGTTCTTACAAAATTACATGAAGAGTAATTTGTCTCACTGCGATAGTATTTTTGACGATTAGCTTTGATCGTTTCAATATTTTCTTCATTAGATGTGATTACAATCGTCGGTTCAATATAGTAGTTATATACTTTTTTTTCTTTTAAATCATCAATAAAATGATCTAATAATTCTGAACGAAGATAAATTTTTTCTACGGACCAATCTAAATAAACAAAGTTTTCATTTTTGTGAATACTTGTTGCCATTTTATTTCCTAAAGGATAATAATGATATTCTACCAAAACATTTTCTAGTGAATTATCTACTTTATAATCGGAGATGTTGCCAATAAAGATGGTGTCTTTGTCCATTACTAATTCTTCTTCTAAAACTTCGATTTGAATGTCTTCTGGAGGTGAATTATAAAATTCTGTATTCGCTACTTCCACCGTTGCAATCCCACAACCTACTCCTAATAAAACAAAAGATACAATAAGTGAAACAGCTAATTTAAGACCAGAATTTTTGCGATCTAACACGAAATTAAATAAAATACTAAAGAAAATAATTCCTAAGACAAATAAAGAAATCATGACTAAGTAAAAACCGAAATATGTTACCCCTTTAATTAAAAGATAAACACAAATTGCTAAAATAAGGCCCATACCTATTAAGTATAAACTTACACCAAATAGGATACAAATGGCCATAAATTTTAAGAAAAAGACCCCAATTTTAATAATTAGTTCACTAAAACTTGTAATGCAACTTTTTTTTGGTTCTTTAGGTTCGCTTTTTTCTTCAATTACTTTTTCTTTCTTTTTCGCTAAATTTTTCTTTTGAATCTTCTTTGGTTTTTCCACAGATTCGAATTGAACATTTTGTAAATAACGAATTTTAAAAATACGAGCGAATACTACGATTGCCAAGATAAAATAAGCAAATTCTAAAACAAAGTTCCATATCGTATAAAAAATACGATTTAAAGGTGAGGATAAAATATTAAAGACATTAGATCCTAATTCTACTAACATTGAAACAGGGATATGACATAAGGCAATCAAACAAAGGATAACAAATATTTCAATTACAAAACCCGCGATTTCTTTAGGAGTTTTTTTGCTAAAATCTTCAATAAGTTGATCAATAATTTTGACTACTTTATTAGCAAAATCACCAATTGGATCTTCATTTTTTTCCACTTTTACTTTATAAGCTTTTAAAAGCTCATCGGCAAGTTCATCTACGTCTCCAAAAGCTTCAACGGCTTCTTCTTCCGTACTGCCAGCTTCCATTTTTTCTTCAATGTAACCTTTATATTCTTTTATTATATCTTCAACTTCTTTTTCTTCTAGAATGTTTAAACGTTTTTTTAATCTTTTTAGAAATTCTTCTTTTTTCATTCTTGTTCCCTCTCATTCATGAATTTATTAATTCGTTCGGAAAAGTCTTGCCATTCTTTTAAGACTTCTTGATGTCTTTTCTTTCCTTTTAAAGTGATATGATAATATTTTCTTGTTGGTCCTTCGGTTGATTCTTCTAAGTATGTTTCAAAATATCCTTCATTAGTTAATCTTTTTAAAATAGGATAAATGGTTCCTTCATTTACATCTACAGCTTCTCTTACCTCTTCAACAAGTTCATAACCATACATATCTTTTTCATTTACAATACTTAAGACGAGTAATTCTAAAACGCCTTTTTTAAACTGCGTATGAATAGTATCACTCCTCTCTCATATACAGAATAGCACTACTACTATGCAATGTCAAGTACTAAGCAAAAAAGAAAAGACAAACTTGTTGCCTTTTCTTCCGAAAATTCCCAATTCCAATTTGTAATAGAAGTGTGTGTTTGACTAAGTTATAAAAAAGCGTATTGTTTAGGGTAGTAGTTATAATAAATGGGAATTTTCTACCAAACTTTTCGTTTGGTGAGACTTACTATAACGGCTTTCTTTTAAATATTCAAGAAGAGATTTTGACAAGTTTTGTCTTAATTTGTCGAATTATAAGTTATTCGGTACGTAAAGCGATCACCGGATCTTTTTTGCTAGCAATTTTAGCTGGTATAAAGCCTCCAATTAATGTCAATGTAACACTTACGGCTATTAAAATTACGGCATGCATCGGATTCATTACCGCTACGTTTTCTAGTTCGGTCAAATTAAATAAAATAGAATTTGTCGGGAATAGGAGTAGCCATGCGATAAAGATACCTATTAATCCTGAGGTTACTCCGATAATAAATGTTTCTGCATTAAATACTCTAGAAATATCTTTCTTTCTAGCGCCTAAACTTCTTAAAATACCTATTTCTTTGGTCCTTTCTAAAACAGAAATGTACATAATGATCCCAATCATAATAGAAGAAACAATTAAGGAAATAGAACTAAAAGCCACTAAAACAATTGTTATCGCATCCATAATTCCATTGGACAAAGAACTCATTAAACTTGCTTGATCAATATAAATAATTCGGTCTTCATCTTCTAAGTTTTCATTATATGCATCTAAATATGAAGCAATTGTGTCTTTTGTTTCAAAGTCTTTTGGATAAACATATATGACATAAGGTGTTACTTTATCCCCTAAATAAGCTAATATAGTTTCTTTGGCATTTTGTCCTTCTTCGGTAGATGTATCAATCATTTCTCCTGAAAGAACACTGTAATTTGCTTTTCTTTGAGCTTCGACAACTTTTGAAGAGCTATTTTTTTCAAGTACATCATTTAATAGTTCGTTGGTATAGTAAATTCCCGAACTTGCTACATAGCTTGGAAAATTGCTTTTTAAACGTAAGATTCCTACTACTTTTAAAGTTAAATTATTTTCGGTTTCATAAACTTTTTTTAGATCATTACTAGGAATATAGTAATTTCCGTAATTCACATAATAATCATCATTGTAAACCAATTTTATTGTCGAATTTAAAATAGTGTCAAAGGAAACATTTTCTGTACTTGTAATTCCTAAAGCATTTAAAATTTCGGTTGAAACTTCATTTTTGCTATTTACAACTAAGACGATTTCATCTTGAGCTGTTGCTTTTCGACCAGCTAAAACGTCATAGTGCATATCTACTACATCTATTGATTCACTATCAAGTCCATGAGGTAAGCTTTGAATTCCTAAACTATTTGTATCCAAAACACGAACATTGCCCTCAATTTCTTGGAGTAAATTTAAGGAAGCTGCATAGGTATAAGAAATACCTGCTACTGCTTCAGAATCCATCTTTTCTAAATATTCTATATACTCCTCGGTAATTTTATTTTCATGGGTATATTCTTCTACTTTAGGGATAGTTGGAATAACATAATCTGTATCTGGATAATCTTCCTCACTACTTACCACATCTTCTTGGAGCTGAGTCATTGTTTCATCTGTTAGTTCCATTGATTGTTTACTAATTACTATTGGCAATGAACTTAACGTATTTTGTTCAAATATAGCAATTTGTTGATCAAAACCATTAGATAAACTTAAAATTAAAGCAATTCCGATAATACCAATGGAAGAAGCAAATGCTGTAAGAATTGTTCTTCCCTTTTTAGTTCTTATATTATTTAAAGATAAATGAAGAGCTGTTAAAAAACTCATAGAAGTTTTTCTAATTTGATAAGATTCTTGATTTTTTTCTTTTTTGGTTACTTTTTTAGAATCATTGACAATTGTTCCATCTTTCATTTCAATCACACGACTTGCATAAGTATGAGCAAGTTCTGGATTGTGTGTAACCATAATTACTAATTTATCTTTAGCGATTTCTTTTATTAAATCCATAATTTGCACGCTTGTTTTGGAATCTAGAGCGCCGGTTGGTTCATCAGCTAGGATAATATCCGGATCATTAGCTAAGGCACGAGCAATGGCAACTCTTTGCATTTGACCACCGGAAAGTTGATTTGGTTTTTTATGTAAATGATCTTTTAAACCGACACGAGTTAATACTTCAATAGCTTTTTTCTTTCTTTCCTTACTAGATACTCCAGATAGAGTCATGCCCATTTCTACGTTTTGTAAAATATCTATATGACCTATCAAATTATAGCTTTGAAAAACAAAGCCAATACAATTGTTACGATACGCATCCCAATCGCGATCTTTAAAGTTTTTTGTAGATTTTTGATTAATAATCAAGTCGCCATTATCATATCGGTCTAAGCCACCGATAATATTTAAAAGCGTTGTTTTGCCACTACCACTTGGCCCTAAAATAGCCACAAATTCATTTTTTCTAAATGTTAAAGAAACATCTTGTAAAGCTTGTTGAACAAAATCACCTGTTTTATAACTTTTATTAATATTTTTTAATTCTAACATGGCATTCCTTTCTACATTTTTGATAAAAATGTGTTACAAATACCATTATATAAATAAAGTAAAGTATTTGCAAATCACTCACCTACTATTGCATCTACTTTACTTTTTAAATCATCATAGTTTGCTTTTATTTCATCGCTTTGTTTGACATATTCTTCATATTTTGGAACAATTAAGAATTTTACTCCTAAAAACCAACATAAATTTATAATGAGGACAATTCCTATAACTATTGGTATAGAAATTGTATATTTTTTTGCTTCTAATTTTTTTTCTAATCTTTTCACATCATCAGATAAATCTGGAATCTGCAGTCCTTCTTTGGCACGATGCTGTTCTTCATAATTTTCTAGTAAGGCCTCTTGCTGATGAGCAACATCGCTAATGGGCCGAAAGGTGCTAGTTGGAATATCTTGAATATTTTTTTGTGCATCTAGGGTTTCTATTTTTGAAGAATCTTTATCTAAAGAATTTTGTGAATCCATATTGTATCCTCCATTCTGTTAAAATTATAGCATATATTTGCATTTTTTTGTTGACATTTTGCATAATATTACTATATAATCAGTATGTACTGCTCAATTAGCTCAGTCGGTAGAGCAAACGGCTGTTAACCGTTGGGTCGTAGGTTCGAGTCCTACATTGAGCGCCATTTAGATTATTACAAACTTCGATTAATTGAAGTTTGTTTTTTTATAAATATATTTTGAGACAGCAAAATCCCCTTTTTTTTATGCTGTCTTTTTTTTGATGTTCAAAAACAAGCATTTTATACAACAAATGAAAAATTTTTCTTTATCTATGATAAGCTACTGATTGGCTTTAAGATACTTTTGACTAACGGGGTGGTAGTTATGGTAGTAGAAAGTTTATATGGAATATTTAGTAGTACTTATTATTTTACTTATTTTAATCAGAGATCATAAAAATTCAAACTAAAGAATAAAACAAAAGTATCTTTTTAGAAAGCCTAGGCACTTTTTTTCTTTTGACATATTTTTATATCAGGTGAGAATTATGATCCTTTTAAGTGCAATAGCCACTAGTTTAGATTCTTTTATTCTTGGTTTTTTGGCCAAAAAAGAAGGAGTTCGTTTTAAGTTTGAAACACTTGTATACTTTTGGCTTTTTTCTTTTGGAGCTTTTTTACTTTGTCAATTTTTTCTCCAATTTATTCCTTCTTTGCATACGAAGTGGCTTAAGTTTTGTTTATTTTTTATTTTTGGATGTCTTAGTTTAAAACCCCAAGAAAATTCTTATCACCAAAAAAAGATGTTTGGAATTTTATTTATGAACTCGATTGACGGCATTTTAATTTCTTCGACTTTTTTAGCTAATTATTCTTTTGTTTTTATTAGTCTTTTGTTTAGTTTTACAAGTGTTTTTTTCCTTTATTTAGGAAATACTTTTGGCCAAGAAAAAAAGAGTTTTTGGCAAACTCCTTTTCTCTATTTTCTTTTAGCTTTCTTGAGTCTGTTTTAAATAAGCCAAATATTCATCTAAAACAGCATAGATTTCTTCTTCGGTTTTGGTTTCGCAAATTTTCTTTTTAATTTCCTTACCATTTGGCATGCCTTTTAAGTAAAAAAGAATATTTGAACGAATTTCTAAAAGGGCTGCTTTTAAAGATTTGTCTTGTTTTAACATTTCGAAATGTCTTTTCATCATATTAATTTTTTCCTCATTAGAAATTTTTTGAGGTTCAATGTTGTGTTCTAAATAATCTACACATTCTTTTATTAACCATGGATTTCCTAGAACACCTCGACCAATCATTACAGCGTCACAGCCTGTTTCTTCTAACATTCGTTTAGCATCATAACAAGATTTTATATCTCCATTGCCAATTACGGGAATAGAAACAGCTTCTTTTACTTTTTTGATCCATGACCAATCTGCTACTCCTGAATAACCTTGTTTTCTTGTTCTAGCATGAATAGCAATAGCTTTTGCTCCAGCTTTTTCACACTCTTTAGCAATTTCAACACAATTTTTAGAATTTTCATCCCAACCAATACGAATTTTAACAGTTACGGGAATTTTGACTGCCTTTACTACACTTGAAACAATTTCATATACTTTTTTTGGATCTTTTAGCAATGCACTTCCCGCTTGAGCAGAAATAGCAACTTTAGGAACTGGACACCCCATATTAATGTCAATAATATCTGGTTTCATTACTCTTTCTACTATTTGGGCAGCGCTTACAAATGTTTTAACATCACTTCCAAAGATTTGTTGAGCGATAGGACGCTCACCCTCACTCATTTTTAAAAGGCGCATTGTTTTTTCGTTTTGATAAGTAAGTGCTTTGTCACTCACCATTTCGGCATAAATTAGGCCTGCACCCATTTCTTTAATGATTTTGCGAAAACTTGTATTAGAATATCCCGCCATAGGCGCTAGAACAATTTGATTCTTTATTTCAACATTTCCAATTTTCCACTTCATTTTTATCACGTCCATCTAAAAGTTATTTTGATTATACCGAATTCTTGGCAAGAAAAAAAGAGAAAATTCTCTTTTATACTTCGACAGTTAATTCATCATTGTTTTGTAAGAGCATGGCATTTGCTTCATCACGGTCGACGTGAAATTCTAATACACCATTTTCACTAGCTTTGATATGTGCAAATAAAATTCCTTCTCTTTTCCCTTTCACATGAACTTTGACTACTTGTTCATTTTCTACGCCATATTTTTTTAGATCATCTAAGCTCATATGAATATGACACTCAGCAAGTATACAAGCAGATTCTACTTCTACACGAGCCTTATCGGTAATTAAAGTCACTGTTTCGGCTCCTACTAAGTCACCGCTTTTGCGAACCGGAGGATTAACACCTAAGGCAAAGGCATCTAAAGCTGAAACTTCTACTTGAACATAATTTCTTAATGGACCTAATACACGAACATGTTCAATTTTTCCTTTAGGTCCTTCAATTGTTACAAATAAATTAGAAGCAAATTCACCAGTTTGCTTTAAAGCTTTTACTTTTTCCCATTCAACATCAAATAATTTATCATATACTTCTTTTGTCAAATGTACATGACGATTACTAATTCCTACGGGTACTTTAAATTCCATAACCAACCTTCTTTCTTTAGGTATTATATCAAAAAAATTGTTCATAATAAAGTTGGAGGGAAAAAATGAAAAATAATAATTGTCAAGATTGTCAAGAAAAAAGCGTGGAAGGTAGAGCTTACATTGACAAGGAAACGGGCTTATTATGTGTAGATTTAACTTGTCCAAATGAATATCCAGAAGGAAGAGATGTTTTAGTTCCTTATGTTTGTACAACATGTGGTGAAACTACTTGGAAAACTAAATCTACTACCGAAGAAACTGAATAAGTTTCTTTTTTTTATAAATTAAATAAAGGGAAAGGACAATAAAAAGGTCGTCCTTTCCCAAAAAGTGTGAGTTTGAGTTTATATGTTATTTATATTGTATAGAGTTTTTTTTATATATTTTTTTTACAAAATATATGGGTCGTATCTTACTTTATCACTTCTCCTTTCATGATAAACATGTTACACGAATTTTATGAAGTTTATGTGAAGATAAAGTGAATAATTATCAAATTCTTCTAACTTTACATTTTCTATTTCTATTTTTTTATTTCCTCCTTTCATAAATAAAAGGATACTCTTTAATTGTAAATTTTTCGTGAAAAGTATATGATAATTTGCAAAACTATTTTTTCTTAATATTGAAATAAAAGGTTGTTCCTTTATTTTTTTCTGATTTAACACCATATTTAAAATGATGATTTTCTAAAATTGTTTTGACAATAGAAAGACCAAGACCTGTACCGACAACATTTCTTTGATGATTTTTTTCATTCTTGTAGTACTTATCCCAAATAAATGGAATATCTTCTTCTTTAATGCCTTTTCCAGTGTCAATAATTTCTACTAAATAAGAATCTTTTTCTTTTTTGACATGAATAGTAACTTTCTTATCTTTTCCAGTATAATTAATGGCATTGTTGATAAGATTATAAATTACTTGACTAATCTTTTTTTGATCAGCAGTAACCATAGCTTTTTCTGGCATGTCTAGTACAAAATGATAATTTTCTGTTTCTTTAATAATTTCGTAACGTTTAACAATTGTTTTAATTTCTTTAACTAAATCGAAACGTTCTTTATGAATTTCATCGGCATTGGCTTGCATTTTAGAAAGAGTTAAAATGTCATTTACTAAGACATTTAGACGATCTACTTCGTCCATAATAATATCACAATGTTCCGTTCTTTTGGCATCATCTTTATAAGAGATATCACGAACCATTTCGGCATATGCTTTAATCATCGTTAACGGTGTTTTTAAATCATGAGAAACATTTGCCATCAAATCTCTTCGTAATTCGTCTGTTTTAACCATTTCATTTTGGGCATTAGTTAATACGCCTGCTAGTTCGTTTACTTCTGTAACTCCATAATTTGGAAATGTTATGGTTGGAGTTGAACCAAGCTTTCTTGCTTTATTTGTAATGTCCATGATTGGTTCAGAAATCTTCTTAGATAAAAAATAAGCAATAACACAAGCAAAGATAATGGCAATGAAGGTTAAATAAATCAATTGATTTTTTAAAACAACATTAGCGCCTCCAACTTCTTCTAAAGTACTATATAAAAATACAGTACCAGCATCTAATTTAATTCCATAAAGAAAAGCTTGAACTTCATATTCTTTGTTAATAACTTTATAAGTATCTGAAGTTAAAGCAGAATTCATAAATGTTTCTTCTGTTTTTAAAATGTCTTGATTATTTTTTCCTAGGGCACACCCATTCATCATGGTGTTGTAGTAATAGACATTTCCTGTATTTGCATAATATTCTATGCATACTTCATTTTCGTAAGCAATTTCTTCTAAAGTGCCGCTTAAATTTACAAACGAAGAACGTTGAATTGCTGAGGCTAGTCGATTCATATTTTGAATTTGGTAATCTTGATAAGAATATTTTAGAAAAACAATTTGGCAAAACCAAAGAACAAGTAAAATAGATACACTAAAAAGAATTAAGTATAATAGGGTTTTAGCTTTAATACTTGAAAAATATTTTTTAATATTCAAATTTATAGCCTACCTTACGTACTGTTTTAATATAATTTCCATATTTTCCAAGCTGATGTCTTAAAGTTTTTACATGTGTATCTACAGTTCGGTCATCCCCATAAAAATCATATCCCCATATGTTTGTTAATAACTGTTCTCTTGATAAAGCAATATGATTATTGGAAACAAAATATTTTAACAAATCATATTCTTTAGGAGTTAAATTTACAGCTTTACCATCAATTGTTACTTCATGGGCTTTATCATCTAAAACTAAACCACCGAATTCTAATTTCATACCACTTTTTTCGTTTCTTTTTATGATTGCTTTTACACGTGCGACTAACTCTTTAGGACTAAATGGCTTAGTTACATAATCATCTATTCCTAAATCAAAACCAATTAATTTATCAAATTCTTCGCCACGCGCTGATAACATTAAAACAGGAACATCTTTTACAGCTTTGATTTCTCGTACAGCTTGGTAGCCATCTTTTTTGGGCATCATAATGTCCATAATAATTAGATTATATTCATTTTGTAAAGCAAGTTCTACTGCTTTATTTCCGTCTTCTGCTTCATCGACTAAAAAACCATCTAATTGTAAATATTCTTTTACGACTTCACGAATTAAAGATTCATCGTCTACAACTAAAATTTTCATACTTCACCTTCTTTTGCCTTATATTATATCAGAAATGTGAAAGATTCATGAAAAAATTATTCTTCTTGCCAAATTAGTGGTAATACTTTATAAAAAAGATCCATAGAAAAAGGTTTATGGCGATATTGCTTGGCTACATAGTTATATTTTTTATAGGTATCCTGGAAATACATTTCTTTTAATTTTTCTAGATCCCAATTTCTTTGCAAACATTCTTGAATATAAAAAGCTCTTTCCTTTTTATCAAAAATATTTAATAAGAACTTTACATGTTCCCAAGACAAGCTTAATAAATCGGTTGGACTCTTTTTAGGATATAACAAGAAAAGTTTTTGCATTAAAAATAATTCACTAGCAACATATTGATCACCAAATCTTTCCACTAGCTTAGAAGATAGTTCTTCCAAAATAATTTTGTTTTGTTCTTGAATATATTCTTTTTGCTCTAAGTAGTCTTGATACTGATCTTTTTTCTGAAATAAATCAGGATGTTTTAAGAATACTTCGGGCATTAATGTCACAATATATTCATTGACATCTTGTTGAATAAAAAAACCTCCTTTCAATATTACTTACAAAAAAAAATCCATTTTTCCTTTAAAAAAATGAATTTTTTATTATTTTTTTGCTTTTTTATTCATTTAGATCAACATTATGATAAATATCTGTTACATCATCAATATCTTCTAGTAACGTTAGTAAGCGAATGAAAAGTTCTTTATCCTCGCCTTCTAAAGTTATTTTATCTTTTGGATACATGCCCTCTTCATCAATTTCATAATGTACATCTGGTTTTATATTTTCTAAGATATCTTTTACTTTGTTATGATCAGTTGGCTTAACTGTTATAACAATTTCGCCTTCTTCATTTTCAAAATCAATAGGTTCTATACCATTTTCTAATAAAGCATTAAAAACTTCTTCTTCATTTAAGTCTTTGACACTTATAATAGCTAAATAATCATAATTATAGGAAACAGAATTTGTAACACCTAGGCTTTTATGAATTTTATTAAATGCTGCACGTACCATTCCTACTGTACGATTTACATTATCCGTAAGCGTTCTAATAATTAAAGTAGATGCTCCTGGTCCAAAACCTTCATATGTAACTACTTCGTAATCTTCGCCACTATTGCCTTTTGCTTTATCAATCGCGCGATTAATAATATCGTTTGGTACTTGTTCTTTTTTGGCTTTATCAACAATTCTTTTTAATAATACATTACTTTCTATTTCAGGTGTTCCCTTTTTAGCAGCAAGATATATTTCTTTGGCATAGTTTGAATAAAGTTTTGCTTTAGCTGCTCCCGTTTTTTGTATACTTGCTTTTCGTACTTCATAAGCTCGTCCCATATAAACACTTCCTTTTTTTGCTTTTTTATTATACTAAATTAATGTATAAAAGTCATTAATAAAATAACTAACACGCCCACAGCCATTCCATAATAGCTTTCTCTTCTTTTTAGATAGTTCATTAATTCTCTTAAAAGTTCAAATAATGAAATATAAAGAATCATACCGCAGGCGATACAAATTAAAGCTAACATAACCATGTTTGGCAAAGAACCTTGAAGGAAAAATAAACATAAGGCTCCAAATGCTGAAGAAAATACTAAAAGGGCTAGTAAAATTCTTCTTACAGCTTTTCCTTTTTTCACCGCATCTATGCTGCTTGCTACTTCAATGCCTAAAGGAAGATTATGACAACCTACAGCAATGGCTGTCATAAAGCCGGTTGCCAAGCTTTCTGTACCAATAATATATATACTCATTCCTTCTAAAACATTATGAAGGATTAAAGATAAAGCAGTGATAAATCCGATGTGAAAGACATGATGGTTATGTTCTGATTGCTTTTTTTCGCCTTCATGATGATCATGGTGATGATGTGGCAAAAAATAATCGAATATTTTCAAAATTAAGATTCCAACAAAAATAAAGCATAAAACATATACTACTTTTTCCCATTTTCCCATGGCCCATTCGGAACTCATTTCAATAATTTCTGGTATTAAATCAAAGAAAACCATGCCTAACATGACCACTAGGGCCATACCAGTAGCAAAAATAGATAATTCTTTTTTCTTTTTAACAAATTTTACCAAAAGAAATCCTATTAGAAAAAATAAACCTGCGACTAATGTTAGCAGAAGTGCACCTAAATTTGCCATAATCTCACCCATTTCTTTAACATTCTATCATATTTTTTGACAAATAAAAAGACTTTTGCAAGTCTTATCTTGTCGGAACAGCGCTCATAGAAAGCTTTCCGCTAAAATCTCCATTTGTTAAATATAATTGATCTACTGCATCATCATTTTCAAGCCAAATATAAAATACTAAATTGTCTGTTTCTCCTACATTTAAAGTAATAGCTTCTTCCTCACCGATTAATGTTTTTGTAAGATCTGATACTACTTCTGTATCACTAGATGGTTCTGTACTTACAGATTCATCTACGAAATCACCTGTATATGTTTCTGTTCCATTTACAACAATAGCCCATTTAAAATATTTACTTGCTAAATTTTTAGATAAACTCATTTCAACTAAATCAATCGTATATTTTGCACTTACAGCAGATGACGGTGAATTTGTAACGCTGAAAGAAACACTTTCTGCTTTCGTTAAGTAATCTGCACCATCAATCAAAGCTAACTCTGCTGAGTCAATTATACTTGCATCATTTAAAGTTGTTGTTACTTCAAAAGGTGGTGTTTCATTACGACCTGTATCTGCACTACCACTTACTTGTAAGTTAAAGAAAGAATAACTTACGCTTACGCCAAATACCATAATTGAAATAACAAAAACAAGCACTATAACTGTATATGTTTTCACACTATGACTTTTTTTCATTCTCATTCTCCTTACTCTTTAGTTTATTATACACGAGTTTTTTTTAGAAAACAAGTTTGAACTATCTTGGTTCTAGGTATACAACACCATATTTTTCACCACTAGGTATTAAAATTAGAGTCGCAGTATCATCATATCCTAAGTCTTCAACATATTCCCAAGATATTTTAACTCCATAACCATCTACTACGGTTTCATCTGGCATTGTAAAAGTTGTTGTTTTAATAGAATCAACGGTAATAGAAGAAACTTCAGGCAATTCTTGTGTTCTAGTTCCATCTAGATTGTTTTCTACAGTTCGATAAATAGAATTTTCAGCCACTGTTTGAAAAGAAGTAACTGCGTCTGGATAAACATACTCTAAACCGCCGACGTCATATCTACTTATCTTGTTATTAATTGTATATAAATCAATTATAAATAGCTGACTTACTAAAGATACATATTCTTGAACATCATATCCTTCTACATTTAAAAGATCTTTGAGTTCGTTAAATTTTTCTTCAAAAATTGCACTATCACGATCGTCTAAATTATAGCCATATGTATCAATGGTGTTTTTTATTTGTACTTCATTTACCGGTGTTTCTTCTGTTGGCTTTTCATAAAAGAAGAAAAAATATCCTGCTAAACCAGCTGCAACTAATACTAATACTATAATAGCAATCAAAAGTACTTTATACTTTTTTTTCATATTCAAACCTTCTATTCTTTTAGTAAGCTTATTATATCATAAGTCTCTGAGGGGCCGCAACTAAAAGATTTTTTTCATAAAACAAAATTTATAATTGCTTTTTTCTTTGCTTTTTGATATAGTATTAATACAACGCAGGTGTGGTTCAGTGGCTAGAATGCGACCTTGCCAAGGTTGAGACGGGAGTTCGATTCTCCTCACTTGCTCCAAAATGTCTATAAAGCCTTTATTTAAGGGCTTTTTTCAATGATTTATTATAGAAAAAATACCTGTTTTTTTGCTAAATTTTATCATTTTTTCCTACTTTTTAGTCCTCGTGTGTAAATTGTGTGTAACTAATACACAGTTTTCTTTATTTTTCCAAGAAAAAATGGCAATAAAAAACCCCAAAAGTTTCATAATTTTTTGGGATATTATCCATCAGTAACTAATAAATTAATTTCTTGATATATTGGTTTAAATCCAACAAAAATAGCTTGTAATTCTTTATCAGTTAATGTACTATCAATTGCCGATATCTTGGTGAATATTGGGTAAAGATTACATAGATAATCTTGAAAATATTTAAGATCTCTTGAAAAAGATTCGTCATCTATTGGCTTATTAAAAATTTTAATCATAATTTCTTTTAATTGCTTTTGATTTTGAAATCTTCCTACTACAATAGAATATAGCTCATAAACATTGAGACCTAAAGTAGTTCTAAATTCTTGATCAAACTTTTCAGTAAGTTTTCTATCATCATCTAAATTAGTTTGATTATATGTATTTAAGAAAGTTTCAACTTTAGTCCATCCACCTCTATTCATTAACGTTTTAAGATTATTTTCTCCTCGTGCCATAAAAGTATGAGAAGAATGCCTTAGGTTCTTAAGGGGTAAGTTTTGAAAAACTAATAAATGAATAAATTTTCTCCATTCCTCTTTTCAGATGGAATCAGAAAAAATATGTATACTACTAATACCATTAAATTATTAAACAGATAATTCAGAAAATATACTAAAACAAAATCAGTTTATCCGACTGACATGGCTCTTATGAAATGTTTATATTTAGCTACTAAAAATATTACCAAAAAATGGACTATGCCATATAGAAATTGGGGATTAATATTATCTGAATTATCTATCATGTTTGATGGTAGAATTTAGTTCTTTGAAAATTTATATATTTATGTTATCATTTAGATAATTAAAAAGATAAGCTATCATGCTTACCTTAATCGTGGAAATTTTTCATTTACAAAGATTTTTGTACACACTCGAAAAACTTTTTATACTCTCCTCTTGATACTCTCTGCTAAAAATCTTTTTCACTTATTCAAAATTATTTAATCCAATTTCATATGGAAACAAAATTGACATGTCTTTTGGCTCGTTTGTAAAAATAATTCTTTTATTGTAAGCGGTAATAAATCCAAATTCAAACATTGTTCCTTTACCAATAATACCATTCGGATTACATACAATGATTGCATCAGCTTTTATAAACTTATTCATATGATCATACTTATGTCTCCATGAATCTCTTTCGTTTTCTAGAGTTTGACCTTCGAGTAAAATAAAGTCTGTACCTAGTGTTTCCGGAACAATATCTTTTGTCCATGGACTTAATATTTCAACATTGTGTTGTTTTAATTTATCCATTAATTCACATATTTCCACCATATTTTTTTGAAAGCTCCCACATATAACAACTTTTCTAAATTCTTGTTTCCATAATCCTTCAATTATGTTACTTACTTTTTTATTATT
>CALVMI010000103.1 GCA_944345045.1 uncultured Bacilli bacterium
ATTTATTTTCCAAAAAGAGAAGTTATTTTTAAGAATAAAATGATTGAAACAAGTTTTTCTTTTTTAGAAAATTTATATATGTATAATTATAAAAAAGAAAATATTGCTATTTTATTTAAAGATTTAGTTATGTTAAATTATTATATTGAATATGCTTATAAGAAAAGAATACTTTCTCATAAAATAAATAAAGAATTAACAAATAAACTTTCTTTAATTTTAAAATTGTTATATGGAATTAGAAAAAAACAGGTTTCTTGATTTATTATATGTTTATGAAAAAGAGATTAGAAAAAATACGAAAAATAAAAGAAAAGTTTATTTGTTTGAAATATATAAAATGAGTTATATTAAAGAAATTGAAAATATTATTGAAAGTGATAAGAAATATGTTTGTTTTTATCATATATTTTTGATATTTGAGCCAAAGGTTAGAGTTATAATGAGTTTGCCTATTAAAGATAAAATCTTAAACCACTATGTAACTAGATATATGTTAATACCTAAATTAGAAAAATATTTAGATGAAAGAAATGTGGCAACTAGAAAAGATATGGGAGTAGAGTTAGCTAGAAAACTTTTTAAAAAATATTTATTTAAAATGAAAAGTAAAAATTTTTATATTTAGCTTATATTCTTGTAGATAATATGTGTATTATTAAAAAAGTTATTTTCAAGAAAATAATTTCTATTTATATCAAGTGTTATTTTGTGTCGTAATTCGTTTACGAAATAAAACGTCATAATTTATCACTTTCTCTTTTCATAATGAAAGAATTGTTGTTATAATAAAGAAAAGAAAGAGTGATGTGTTTTGAAAAAAATAATTTTGGTAGATGGGAATAATTTGATTTTTCGTAGTTATTACGCTACTGCATACTCTGGTAATTTACTTAAAAATTCTAAGGGTTTTCCAACGAATGCATTATATGGTTTTATTGGTATGATTCACAAAATTTTAGAAGAAGAAAAACCTGAGTATATTGCTGTTGCTTTTGATATTGGAAAAAATTTTCGTAAAGAAAAATATGATTTTTATAAAGAAGGAAGAAAGAAAACACCAGAAGAGTTACATATGCAGGAACCTTATGCAAGAAAAATTTTAAAAGCGATGGGTATTCCTTATTTTGAACTTGCGCCTTATGAAGCAGATGATATTATTGGTACATTTGCCCGTATGGTTGAAGAAGATCCTGATTTTGTTGGGACAATCATTTCTTCTGATCGTGATTTATTACAGCTTGTAAGTCCTCAATTAGAAATGAAACTTTTGAAACAAAAAGATTATATTCGTTATAATCCTGAAACTTTTAGAGAAGATTATGGTATTGAACCTATTCGAATTATTGATTTGAAAGCTTTAGCTGGAGATTCTTCGGATAATATTCCTGGAGTTAGAGGAATTGGGGAAAAAACCGCTTTAAATTTATTAAAAAAATATGATACTTTAGAAGGTATTTATGAACATATTGATGAAATTAAAGGAAAAACACAGGAAAAACTTCTTAATGATAAAGATAATGCTTTTATGAGTAAAGAAATTGCCACGATATATAGGGAAGTTCCTTTAGAAGTGAAAGATTTAGAAGATATTAAATATACAGAAGAAAATACTGATGAATTATACGCTATTTATGAAGAACTTGAGTTTTATTCTTATCTGAAAGGATTAAAACAAGAAAAAACAGAAATTTCTACAGATTTTATAGAAATTACTAAGGCCTCAGAAATTGAAGAAAGTAATGAGTATGCTTTTTATCTTGAACTTGATGGCTCTAATTATCATACAAGTTCGATTTTGGCTATGAGTGTTTGTACGAAAGAGCATTCTTATTATGTTTCTAAAGAACTTATTAAAGATGTTTTAGAAAAAATAAAAGATAAAGTTTTATATACGTATGATTGGAAGAAAAATATTGTTGCTTTACATAAAGAAGGAATAGTTTGTCCAAATATTAATACAGATTTAATGATTGCTTTTGCTTTAATTTCTGATGGCAGTAAAGATGATATTGCTTATTATGCTGTTCCTTCTGGATATAACGTTCAGTTTTTAGATAATGTTTGGAAAAAGAAAATGGGTATTACACCTTCCTTAAAACAAGATATTGTTTTAAAAAGTCGTTATATTTTTGAAGAAAGAGATCGGGCAATTCTTGATTTAAAAAGAGATGAAATGTATGATTTGTTTTTGAAAATTGAGATGCCTTTAGCGCCCGTTCTTGCTTCAATGGAAATAGAAGGAATTAAAGTTGATAAAAATATTTTGAATGAAATGAAAGAAGAAACAAAAGGGAAAATTGATGTTTTAACAAAAGAAATTTATGAGTTAGCAGGGGAAGAATTTAATATTGCTAGTCCTAAGCAACTTGGGGAAATTTTGTTTGTTAAACTTGGTTTGCCGAGCGCTAAAAAAACTCAAAAGGGCTATAAAACCGATGCTAAAGTTATGCATAAATTGTTGGGAATTCATCCGATTGTTGCCAAGGTTTTAGAATATCGTAATGTTACCAAACTTTATTCTACTTATTTAGAGGGATTAGAAAATTATATTTTGGAAGATGGGAAAATTCACACGATTTTCAAACAAAATTTGGCAAGAACTGGACGTCTTTCTTCTACAGAACCTAATTTGCAAAATATTCCTGTTCGAGATGAAGAAGGAAAGAAAATTAGACGAGCTTTTTTTCCTTCGAATGACGAGTTTTTAAGTGCTGATTATAGTCAAATTGAATTGCGAATTTTGGCTCATATTTCGGGGGCAAAGGAGTTACAGGAAGCTTTTTTACGAGATCAAGATATTCATACTAAAGTTGCTGCGGATATATATGGAGTTCCTGAAAGTGAAGTAAGCAAGAAGATGCGTAGTACGGCTAAAGCAGTAATTTTTGGAATTGTGTATGGTATTAGTGGTTTTGGTCTTGGTGAAAATTTGGAAATAAGCGCGAAAGAAGCTAAAAGTTTTATTGATAAATATTATGAACTCTATCCTGGTGTTAAAAGATATATGGACGAGATTGTTGAAGAAGCATATAATGAGGGGAGTGTTCGAACTCTTTTTGGAAGAAGAAGAGCCATTCCTGAGTTAAATAGTCCAGAGTACATGGTAAGACCAGCAGGCGAGCGAATTGCTCTTAATACGCCAATTTAAGGAACTAGTGCGGATATTATTAAAAAAGCTATGGTGGAAATTGATCAAAAATTTAAAGAAGAAAATGTTCAAACAAAAATGCTTTTGCAAGTCCATGACGAACTTATTTTTGATGTTGTAGATGAAGAAAAGGAAAAAGTTGAAAAAATTGTTAAAGAAATTATGACTCATACAATAGAACTTGATGTACCTCTAAAAGTAAGTGCAGATTATGGCAAAAACTGGTACGATACAAAATAGAAGAACATTTTCTTCTTTTTTTTCCTCTTCTATGGTACAATAAATGTGTACTTAAGAGGTGAAATATGGAAAACACGACATTGTTTGATGTTCTAGTATTAGAACGCGCAAACGTAAAAAATGTCATCAAAGAAGTAAGCAATATTTTAGAAGAAAGAGGATATAATCCGGTAAATCAACTAGTAGGATATTTTATGAGTGGTGATCCTGGTTATATATCTAGTTATAAAAATGCTCGTGATAAAATTTTGTCAATTGATCGAGCAGAAATTTTAGCTTATATTGTTGAGGAATATTTAAAGTGAGATATTTGGGCCTTGATTTAGGAACGAAAACTTTAGGAATTGCCATTAGTGATAAAACCAATACGATTTCTTCTCCTTATATAACATTACATTTTAAAGAAAATGATTATATGAGTGTCTTAGAAGATGTCGAAAAAATTGTTTTAGAGAAGAATATCACGGCTTTTGTCCTTGGTTTGCCTAAAAATATGAATAATTCTTTAGGATTTGCGAGTCAAAGAAGTCTTGATTTTAAAAAAATGCTGGAAGAAAAATTTTCTTTACCTGTTTATCTAGTTGATGAACGATTAAGTACAAGTGAAGCGGAAAAGATTTTAATAAATGAAGACAAAAGTCGAAAAAAAAGAAAAAAAGTGATTGATAATGTCGCTGCTAGTATTATTTTAGATACATTTTTAAGAGGAAGGAAGCAAGAGAATGAAAGAGGAAAAACCAATTACGAATAGTGTGTTTACTGTAAAAGATGAAAAAGGGAGTACGATCGAATGTGAAATTCTTTTTACATTTGAATCTCCTGAAACAAATAAAAATTATATTGTTTATACCGATAATACAAAAGATGCTGGTGGCTCTTTAAAGGTCTACGCTAATGTCTTTGATAAAACGGGAACTAATAAAGAACTTATGCCACTTGAAACAGAAGAAGAATGGAATACCGTGGAAGCTATTTTGGCTAAATTAGAAGAAAAGGAAGAAAAATAGGAAATGAAAAAAGTAGGAATTGTCGTAGCGATTATTATTTTACTTCTTGTTTTTTTAGTCGGTGGTTTTTATATTTGGGGAATGGGAGCTGTTTCTAGTGAAGGCGAATCTAAAATTTTTGTGATTGAACCCGGAACAAGTAAACAAACTATCGTGGCTAATATGGAAAAAGCTGGTTTGATTCGGAATGCGTATCCTGTTTTAGCTTATTTGTTTTTTCATGGTGGTACGATTCAAGCTGGTGAATATGAATTAAATACGAATATGACACCGGCAGAAATGTTAGATAAGTTTATGAATGGCGATGTTAAAATTAATAGTATTACGATTACTTTTATTGAAGGAAATCGTTTAACAGATTTTGCTGATGAAATTAGTGAAAATTTATCTATTACAAGTGAAGAGTTTTTAAATGTTGCCAATGATTATGAGTATTTACAAGAATTAATTCATAGTGGTACCTATTGGTTTTTAACTGAGGAAATTTTAAATGAAGAAATCTATTATCCATTAGAGGGATATTTATATCCAGATACTTATGAATTTTTAGAAACGGCTAATGCAAAAGATATTATTGAAACGATGCTTAATCGGACTTTAGAGATGCTTACTCCTTATCAAAGTGAAATTGCATCAAGTGGTTATAGTGTGCATCAAATTTTATCTTTAGCTTCTATTGTCGAAAAAGAAGCGAATACACTAGAAGATAGACAAATGGTTGCTCAAGTATTTTACTTGCGTTTACGTGATAATTGGTCTTTGGGAAGCGATGTAACCGCTTACTATGGTGTTGGTAAAGATTTAACGGAAGGAATTACGATGTCTGAGTTAAATGATCATAATCCTTATAATACTCGTTTGACAGATGGTACAATGAATGGTAAACTACCTATTGGACCAATTTGTAACTCAGATATTAGTAGTATCGAAGCTACTTTACATCCAAGTGATACCAGTTACTATTACTTTGTGGCTAATGTTTGTACTGGAGAAGTTTTTTTCCAAACTACCGGTGCCGAATTTGAAAGCAAAGTTTATGAATTACAAAGTGTTTGTGAAGCAAATTAAAGGAAGTGGAGAAAATGAAAAATCTAATTCTCGAAATGGAAGAATATGCGAAAGAAAAAAATGTTCCAATTATGGAGAAGGATGGAATTGCTTTTTTGATGAAATTTATTAAAGCAAATAATATTAAAAATGTATTGGAAATTGGTAGTGCCATAGGATATTCAGCTATTTTAATGGCCTCAAGTAATCCTGATGTTAAAGTTACAACGATTGAAAAAGATGAAGTGAATTACTTAGAATGCCTTAAAAATGTTAAAAAATGTGGTTTTGAACAAAAAGTGAATGTTGTTTTTCAAGATGCTTTAGAATTAAATTTGGCTGAAGGTACTCAATTTGATCTTATTTTTATTGATGCGGCAAAAGGACAATATATCAAGTTTTTTGAAAAATATAAATATTTTTTAGCCCCTCATGGAACCATTATTACCGATAATATTCATTTTCATGGTTATGTTGGTAAAAAAGAAACTATTGAAAGTAAAAATTTAAAACAATTGGTTACGAAAATTGAAAATTATATTGAATTTTTGAAAACAAATGAGGAGTTTGATACCCGTTTTTATGATGTTGGTGATGGGTTATCAGTAAGTGTTCGAAAAAATGAAAAATAAATATTTACTTATTCCGGGGGAAAATACATTAGAGAAAGTTTGTGAAAGTAACTTTCTTTTTCCTTTAAAGTCCTTTGCTACTAATCTAGGAAAAACTTTTTCTTTTGCAGAAATACCTGAATCTTCATACATATATATTAATCGTTTGTTACATGCGAAGGATATTCTTTTATTAAAAGAAGAATTAAGTCAAAACAAAAATAAAATTAAAGGTATTGTTTTTGAAGATCTTGGAGTTTTGGAAGTGATAAAAGAACTAGATTTAAAAGTTGAAAAAATTCTTTATTTGACGCATGCAACGTGTAGTTCTTATACGGTAAATACTTTTTTAGAGTATGTGGATACGCTTATTCTTGCTAATGATATAACAAAAGAGGAAGTTTTGAGCGTTTTAGCTAAGTCTTCTAAACCAATTGGCTTATATCTTTATGGACATTTACCTTACATGTATTCTAGAAGAACCCTTTTGACTAATTTTTCTAAGCATTTTCACATGTCTGAGCCAAAAATTCGTCTTGTAAAAGAGAAAGTGTCTGGTAAAGAGTTTTTGGTTTCGGAAGATGAATTTGGAACGATTTTTTATGATGCATTGCCTTATGATGGCCGAGATTTTTTAGATGAAAAGGTTTCTTATTTTTTGATCGATCTTCATTTAGAGAAAGTGGAATCGATGGCTACTTGGTTAAAAGATTTTGTTAACAAAAAGCCTTTACCTAATACCACTAGAGCATTTTTAGATAAAAAAGTGATCGTTCGTTTACCGCCCAAAGGAGGTGTGAGATGATTGAGTTACTTGCACCGGCAGGTGATTTTGAAAAACTTAAAATTGCTTATGCTTATGGGGCTGATGCAGTATACGTTGGTGGCAAGCACTTTAGCTTGCGAGCTAATGCTAAAAATTTTTCGATGGAAGAATTAAAAGAAGCTGTATTATATGCCCATAATTTAGGCAAAAAACTTTATGTGACTGTCAATATTATTTTTCATGAAGATGATGTATCTTTCTTGGAAGAATATTTATTAGAACTTGCTAAAATAGGGGTGGATGCGGTCATTGTAAGTGATGTTTATGTTATTTCTCTTATTCAAAAGAAAAAAATTCCTTTAGAAGTACATGTTTCAACACAAGCAAGTATTTTAAATGAAATGTCTGCTTTATTTTATAAAAATATGGGGGCGAAGAGACTTGTCTTGGCCCGTGAAGCTAGTAGGGAAGATATTAAGAAAATCAAAGAAAAAACTAATTTGGATTTAGAGTGCTTTGTTCATGGGGCTATGTGTACTTCTTTTTCGGGAAGATGTGTTTTATCTAATGTGGTAACTGGACGAGATGCGAATCGCGGTGGTTGTGCTCAAGTATGTCGTTTTTTATTCGACGCTGGTGAAGAAGAACCGTTTAGTATTACTAGCAAAGATTTAAACATGGTGGAATTTGTTGAAGAAATGATCCGTATTGGTGTAAATTCTTTTAAAGTCGAAGGAAGAATGCGAGGAATTTATTATATTGCAACTGTTATTTTATCTTATCGACGAATTATTGATAAAATTCAAAATCATTCTTTAACGAAAGAAGATCAAGAATATTATACTAAGGTTTTAAACCGTTGTGCTAATCGGGAAAGTACTCCACAATTTTTTCATAAATTGCCAACGGAAGAAGAACAATATTTTTTAGGAAGAGAAGAAGTTTCTAATCAAGATTTTTTAGGCCTTGTTTTAGATTATGATGAAAAAACAGGTAAAGTAAAATTAGAACAAAGAAATTATTTTAAAGTTGGGGATATTGTAGAATTTTTTGGCCCTGATACGGAAACTTTTACTTATCAGATACATACAATAGAAAATGATGTAGGTGAAAGTATTTCGGTAGCTAATCATCCAAATATGATTGTTTATTTACCTTTAGAAAAGCCTTTAAAAGCATTTGACATGATGCGTGTAAAAGCATTTGACAAATAAGTTCTTTTATAGTAATATGTTGCAAGTAAAAAAAAGGAATGTGATTTACATGAAAGATGAAATTATTTTAACACCTGAAGGATATTTAGAATTAGAGACGGAATTAAATGAATTAAAGACGGTTGTTCGTCCGCGTGTAATTAAAGATTTGAAAGACGCGAGAGCTCAAGGAGATTTATCTGAAAATGCTGATTATGATTCAGCAAGAGATGAACAAGCTCAAGTAGAAGCACGTATTAAAGAACTTGAATATAAATTAGAGCATAGTACGATTGCAGAATCTATTGGCAAAGGCGTGGCGTCTGTTGGCTCAACTGTTGTTGTGCAATATGATGATGACGATGAAGAAGAATTTAAAATCGTCGGATCAATGGAAGCTGACCCTTTAGAAAATAAAATCTCTAATGAAAGTCCAATTGGTAAAGCTGTTATTGGTCATAAAAAGGGTGAAACTTTAGAAGTTGAAAGCCCAAATGGCTCATATACAATTCTTTTAAAAGATGTAAAATAAACTATAGTGATGAACTGTAGTTTTTTTGTTATTATGACCATTCTTTTTTTCCTTAATTTGTGGTATACTAAAAAATAAGTAGGGTGATATTTATGAATAATAAAGGATATGCGGTTAAGGAATTACTTATTTTGTGTGCTGTGCTAGGCGTTTTCTTTGCGATTGGTATTTCCAGAGTTAGTTTTGCCTATGAACAAGCTGATAAAGAAGAAGAACTTACAGAAATGAAAAATAATAGTTTACTTACTGCTGCTAAAGCTTATGTGGATATGAATAAGGATTTGTTTACGGAAGCAGAAACGTATTTTTATGGAAGTGATCTTGTTAGTAACCATTATATATTAGATATTGAAGAAGAAGGATATAATACAGTGCGTTTTAAAGTGACTTATAACAGCGAGACAGATGAACGAACTGTTGAGATTGCTTAAGTATGGCGATAACGAAAACAAAATTTTTAGAATATACAAGATGTCCTAAATATGTTTTTTTGGAAAAAGTAAAAGAAGAAAGTTTGCATTCTATTCCAACTTATGAAGAGTATTGTGAAGAAGAAAAACGCGAAAATTTAAGAGAAATTCTTTCTTCGATGATTGAAGTAGATAGTGACGGTAATGTTTTTGATAAAACACAGAAAAAAGATCCAAAACTAGATGCTATGCTAAGTTTTTATAAACAAGTCGAAGTAGAAGCTTTAAAAGTTGCTGCAAAGTATTTTGAGGGCAAAATTATTGGTGGTGAAGAAACAAGTAAGCAAATTTGTTTTTCGACAAATTATCAAAATACACCTCTTTTATGCTATGTGGATTTATATAACGAGAATGATCAAGAGATAAATATTATTGAAGTAAAGGCTACGACGATGCGTAAGTATCGGGAATTAGCTGGTGGCTATCCTAAGAAATGGAAACATTCTATTTTTAAGAAAAAAAAGAATATATATTTTCTTAAAGAAACACAAGGAATAGATATTGCAAGTGAAATGCCTTTAAAAACTTACCAAAAAGAACGTGCTAAATTATTAGATCGTTATTCTTTAGGAAATTATGTGTATGATTTAGCTTTTCAAAGATTTGTGATTGAACATGATCCTAATCAAAAGAACAAGCCTATTCATTATTATTTGGCTGTGTTAAATGATGCCTATACTTTTTCTGGCAAATATCAAAATGGTGAAGCTTTGTATGAAATAGATGAGAATAACGAAGAGCTTATTACTTTTATTTCTTGTGATGAAATAACTTATGAATTGCAAAGTAAAATTGAGGAAGATTTGCAAAAACTTTTTGAAAATATGAAAAATACATCGTTAGTATCTTGTCCTCTTTCTACTTATTGTGGTTATAAAAAAGTGACTTGTTGTAAATTTTTTGAAAGTATTTGTGGCAAAGAAATTCCAAAAGCAAACAGTTCACTTTCTTATATGAATAATCCTTTTGGTTTTGTAAAAGAAGATGGTACAAGAATTAAAGGACTTGATTTAATTAATGAAGGATATTTTGATTTACTAGATGTTCCAGAAGCATGGATTACTAAGGAAAATCATAAAATTCAAAGGGAGTGCTATCAAAGTCATGAGCCCTATATGAATAAAGAAAAATTAGAAGTTGCTCTAAATTCTTTAGAGTATCCCATTTATCATTTAGATTTCGAAACTTTTCCTTGTCCGCTTCCTAGGTTTCGAGGCGAGCATCCTTATACGCAAAGTCCGTTTGAATTTAGCTTGCATATTGAACATTTACCTGGAGTTTGTGATTATGAAAAAGATCATGTAGTCTTTTTAGCTAAAACTTTTGGTGATGAAAGAGAAGAACTTATTTGTAAATTACTTCAATATGTAGATGTAAATAAAGGCACTTTATTTGCTCAGAACGTTGCTTTTGAAAAAGGAAGAATAAAAGAACTTGCTCAGATGTTTCCGAAATATCAGAAAGATTTAATGAAGCTTCATGATCGAGGATTTGATTTACTTTGGATTTTAAATAATAATCAGGAGTTTTATAAAGAAAAAGGCTTTACAGGAAAAGATTTAGAAACTTGTAATTTTTATGATGAAAGATTTAGTGGATCTTTTTCTATTAAAAAAACTTTGCCGGTATTTTCTTCGTTATCTTATCAAGATTTAGAAGTGAAAAATGGTAATGAAGCCATTGTTGTGTATGCTAATTATCCAAAGATGTCGAAAGAAGAATTTTTAAAAAATTATCAAGCATTAGAAAAATATTGTACTCAAGATACTTGGGCAATGGTAGAAATTTTAGATAGTCTTAGAAAAAAACTTCAAAATGTCAAAAAGTCGTCAAAAAAAGTAGAAAAGGTTGTATGAAGAAAAAAGATTATCGTATTATATTATTGTAAGGACGTGGTGATTATGTTATACCCTTCTATAGATAAGTTGTTAACCATCGTAGATTCAAAATATAAACTTGTTCATGTTGCTTCTATTAGAAGTAAACAAATGCTTGAAAATCATCATTTTCAAATGGCAGAGAACGAGTACAAAAATAAAAGAACGATTGGTCGTGCTTTAGAAGAGTTAGATCATGGACTTATTAAGGTTATTACTCATGAAGACCGTAAATAAGTCTTTTTTTTATGCGAAAATTTTAAAAGTGTGACAAAAAAACAGGCAATTTTAAAAAAAACTCATAAATTACGAATGAAAGGAGTAATGTTATGAGTCGAGTATTATTAAACGCTGAAAATCAAATTACAAATGCTTATCGTAAAAATGTTCATGAGGCTGTTGATGTGGTAAAGAAATGGTATCAGGCTGATACGGTGATTGCCCATAGCGATGGCGAGGTTATTTTAGTACAAACAGGAAAGAAACATAATCCCGGTTCTACTGGAAATGAAAGTTATGGTAATTTTATTAAAATTAAGCATAATGATGGCTATTATACACTATATGCTCATTTAAAAGAGGTATATGTGAAGAAAAACCAAAAAGTTTCTCGTGGTGAGAAAATCGGATATATGGGTGATACGGGAAATGCTTATGGAGTACACCTTCATTTTGAAGTGCGAAATAAAAGTGACAAAAGAATTGATCCAGAGCCTTATTTAGATGCTGATTTACCAAAGGAAGAAAGAAAAATTTTATATCAAGCCTATGATAATGTAAAAAAATATTGGCTTCCTAATGTGGCTGTTGGTGATGGCGATTACGCAGGTAATTTTGGTAATGCGATTGGAGGTATTTATCTAGATCAATATCGAATGCGCGTCCATGATATGAAAAAAGGTTATTGGCTTTTATGGGTTGAAAATCGAAATGATTATGCTGGCAATTTGGGAAATGATATTGATGGTGTTCAAATTTATAATGTGACATATCGCGTTCATTTGAAAAATGGTGGTTGGCTTCCTTGGGTATCTAAAGTAGACGATACAAATGACGGCTATGCTGGAATTTATGGTAAAGCAATTGATGCGATTGAGATTAAATAGAGGAAAAATTCCTCTTTTTTTCTTTTAAAAAGTAAAAAAAGCTTGCATACAAGAGATTTCTATGGTAAGATTAATACGTTCTTGGGGGATTAGCTCAGCTGGCTAGAGCATCTGCCCTGCACGCAGAGGGTCGCGGGTTCGAATCCCACATCCTCCACCATGAGAGTTTAATCTGAACCTTTAGGGGTTTCGGATAATTTATAAATAGAACTTGTCAAAAGTTCTTTTTTATGTTATTATGAATATGTCAAGGGAACTTGCATAAAATAAAAAAGGGAACATTCAGTTTCGTCAAGTTGAATGCCTACCCAATAATTTGCCTTATGGCACTTATTCAGCGACA
>CALVMI010000104.1 GCA_944345045.1 uncultured Bacilli bacterium
GTTGTAGATAAGCTACTGCTCCCCATTCGGTATTTTTCATCATATGACTTTCTAATTCTCTTTTATAATCATAACTTGTGTAGAAAGCATTGGCTACTTGAATATTTCGCCATGAACTTACATTCGGTTTAATTTGGATGGCATCGCCATTCCTTATGTTGTCCTCACTTCCGCCATTTCTACTTGGCTCAAACTTGCCGACCCACATACCATTTGCATCAAAAGATGTGAAAGCTGGGTGTGTGAGCCAACTTCCAACTGTTGTTCCACTACTTACTGGTGTATCTTTTGTTTCAAATTCGATTTGAATCGTTTGAGCTGCATTTTCTATTGTTCCTAAACCGGTGTAATTTCCATCATCAAAGATTTTGTATTTATATCTTGGAATCCACACAAAATAACTTTCAATAGCCTCTTCTGGTATTGTTGATCCTACTGCATAATTATTATTAGTACTTTCATCTTTTAAGATAACTGCATTTGCCCATTGTTTCTCTTCATAACTATACCATTTACTTCCTAAATCGGCTCTTTTTACTGTGCCATCATTATTAATAATTACTGGTATTAATTCATCTTTAATAATTGGATCGGTTCCATTTAAGATGCCTTCTGTATAGGTTGTTGTAAAATGAAGTTCACATCTTACGGGATAGGCACTTGCATTCATCACTACGGGACTCCACGTTATACTATCCCAATTTATATAAGCCTCATTTGTACAACTTGATTTTTCCCTATCAAAATAGTAACCACTATCTTTTGATGGAATACTGCTTGTCTGTTCTTCTTCTATATAAATAGCTAATTCCATATTTCCCTCATTAGTGAAATTTTGTATTTCTTCTTTAGTTTCTATATTAAAAAATATACCTAAACTTATTAAAACAATGCTTATTAGTAGAAATTTCTTTTTCATAAATTCTTCCTCATCTCTTGTATGGAAATTCATGAAGCAAAAAAATTACCATGATTTCTCATGATAATCTTATCACAAATACCCCCCCCCCATGTCAATTTACAAAAACTTTACAAAATCTATGTTTTCATTAAATTTTTGATGTTTTTTATCACTTTTTTTTCGATTCTTGATATATAGGATTGACTAATTCCTAGAATTTCTGCGACTTCTTTTTGTGTATAACTTTCTGTATTATTCAAGCCATAACGTAATACCATAATTTGTTTTTCTCGTTCATTTAATTTATTAATTTCTTTAGATATAAAGGTTCTTTCTACTTGTCGTTCGTATTCTTCGCTTACTAAATCTGTATCCGTACCGAGTACATCTTCTAAATGAAGTTCATTTCCTTCATTATCATAATTTAAACTATCTTCTAAAGAAATTTCTTTTTTTCTTCGTTTGTTTTTTCTTAAAAACATTAGAATTTCATTTGAGATACATCTTGAAGCATATGTTGCTAACTTGATATTTTTATCAATTTTATATGTATTAATTCCTTTAATTAAACCAATTGATCCTATACTTACTAAGTCTTCAATATCATAACCTGTATTTTCATATTTCTTTGCCAAAAAAACAACTAACCTTAAGTTATGTTCAATTAAAATGTTTTTAGCCTCTTCATTTCCTTGTTTTGCTTTTATTAAGTAAGCTAATTCCTCTTCTTTTGACAACGGCGGTGGAAGTTTATCACTACTACCAATGAAAAAACATGTTGAATACTTTTTCTTTAACCAATTTAAAATTTTTTGAATCATAAAAATTCCTCCATACATTTTGCATTTAACAAGCAATCTACTCCGTCTTCCAAAAATGCGTGCTCACTAATGCCCACTAAATAATTGGTACTTGTATTTCCATTAATCTCAATTGCTTTTATTTTTATACATTTCATAAGTCCATGGTCTTTAACCGTTTGATATGGAACATACAAGATTTGTTTTAAGGGAAAAGGGATTTTTTCCTTGTTTACCACGATTACTTTTTTCTTAGTGATTGGATCTGTTAAGGTATTTCCCGTATCCAAAAAAGAATTTAAAGTAAGAACTTTGCCATTTAAAAAATAAATAGTTACAGCATAACAATTTTCATAATGATTTTTTTCTTTTCGTTGTTTCACATAAATATATAACATTAAAGGTGAAAATATGACTAAAAAAAGATAATTAATCGATATTGTATTATAGGTAAATACAAGTCCATAGTGTGATTCACTGAATGTTAAATTTAAAAAGTATAAAAAGCCACCTAAAACAGTACTTGTCATATATAAATATCCTAAATTTTGTATTAAATACTTTCGATCTTTTATACCAAAAGTGGCTAGACACATAAGTATTCCAAGAAAAATTTTAATCCAAAACAACCAAAAAGAAGAAATTGGCAAAAAAAGAAAAAAAATAGTTATAGATCCAACAAATGCTCCTAAAAAAAGTCTTTTCATTTTTACATTTCTTTTTAATGTGTTATTTACGGTTAATAATAAAACAAAATCAAAAAAGAAATTTAAAAAGAAAACGAGATCTATATAAATGGTCATCTTTTCACCCTTTTTATTGTATAAAAAAAAAGACAAAAAATTTGTCG
>CALVMI010000105.1 GCA_944345045.1 uncultured Bacilli bacterium
CAAATTCTCCTATAAAAATATTTCCACTTCGACTAAGCTCATTGTATTCTCCTAACCGTCCAGTAAATTTCCTTGGAGTTCCATTTTCATTACAAAGCATATGCTTGGTAAATACACGTTTCAATCCAAGTGTCGAATCCTCTTCAATACTCTTTAATACAGAGATACTATCACTATATTGTTCAAGTTGAGCTAAACACAATGCTTTTATATATTTTATATTTTTTGCTAACTGGCTAACGCTCTCAGCTCCATTACAAAATTTCATAATAAAGTTATTGCAAATCCCTAATAATTCTCGCCATACATCTTTATTCATTCTAGTCATCCAACACTCACCTGATAAGTATATGGGTTCTCTGTTATTCATTAGCCACACAATATTAAGTAACATGTATTGGCATGGCTCACTTTCACTCAAAACTAGTTTATATTTATCATTGTTAAATAAATCATATATTTCTTTACATGCTTTTAGTTGAGTTTCATTTTCAATTGCTTTATTAAAGGCAACATTATTGTCACGAAGCATCTTTCTAGCCATAACATAAAGACCTGCTGACGAACCATTTGAAACTAATTCTTCAATATAAGACTCAACCACATTGCTATCATCAAGCAATAGATAAATATCTGCAACCTTTTGACGAAAATACTCTGAATTTGCCACGTCCGGATTTTCAAACATAATTTCATCAGCAACAGAACACATTGATTCTAATAGTTCAACCTTCCTAACATCATCACTTTCATTATTGTATTCAATAATAGAACTCTTTAGCAAAGTCACATATGCGTGATAATTCAAATTGTCATATCTAATTACACCCTTTAAATCTTTACGTACTTCTTTAAATAATAATGAATCATTTTCTTCCTTTAGCTGACATAGAAGGAGTTTGCTATTTGCGGATTCAACAATTATCGCATTTCTTGTTCCCACTGATACTACAAAATGTTTCATTTTATCTAATACATTATCGGCTATGTCCACTGCTTTCTCAAGAATTTCGATTCTTTGATTTATATCAAGCGTTTCATTTCTACCATAATATTCTCGTAAGTATGTTATCTCCTGTGCAACAAGTATAGGTTCCCATATATTTCTCTCTTCGCGCAATCTTCTAAGTGCATCTATCACTTCTCTATATCCACGTTTATATTTGCTTCTATTTTCAGTATTATTAGGTCCAATAATTCTAATTATCTTTTCACACAAACGTACTTCTTTCCGATGACCATAGTCACTGCTGTTATTCATTAATTCTAACATCTGCACAATACACTCAACTTCATCCAATGGTGACATATTTTGAGCTGAAATATACATCGATGCTTCTAACGGTGTACGCAACGAAATTTCGTAGTTTTCATGGCAGTCTTGAGTAATAACAAAAAAAGTAGATTTTGTCAAAGTTTTAATAATTTGATCATTATATGTTCCAAGAATACGTAACGCAAAATCATATGGTATTTTTAATTTAAACTGACTACACACAGCTATACATTTTATAAAATTATCCTTTGATACTTCAACCTTTTTCTTTCCTTCGCCATTTTCAACTTCTCTCTCAACACTAATTCCTGCATTTATCAAATCATATTCTATTTTCATTAAGGCAGCCTTAAAAACACTATTTATAGAAATAAATTCCCTAATCTCATCTTCTATTATCTTGTCTAAGCTTTGTAAATTAGCACTTGCTTCCTTATACACCCCTTTTGACAGGTTACCACGCAGAATATCAAACACCTGATAAAGCATTGACAAATAGTTTTCACTACTTCTGGCATAATGGTTAACAATACAATCAATATCCTGTGCTGACATATGACATTTTCTACTAAGAATCTCTTTGAGCTGATCAAGTTCTGTAGATATTTCCACAGTGGCTTGACACTCAAGAAATTTTTTATTCATAACACTGTTTTCAACATAATCTTCCTCCGTATATGCTTCTCTTGCCTTATTACTCAATTCATAAGCAGTACATAATAAATATATTTTTCTACCTCGTGCAAGCAGTGCCTGATATAATCTATAACACCTTTCTCTTCCAGTACTATAACTAGATGTATCCCATACTAAGAAAGTTGCCTTTGCCCCTAAGTTTTCAAGTTTCTCCAGTAAAGCATCTAATGCATTAAAAGCCGGTGATTCTTTTTTATTAACTCTCTTTTGTTTATACTCGACACTAGTATAAAAATTAATATCTGGATCATTAATATAGATCACTGGATATTTTTTTTCATTAAATATTTTATATGCTATAGCTGCTAAGGAAATACTCTTTCCAGTTCCTGTCTGTCCTACAAGTAACAAAGGTTTGTTATTGGATTTCCCGACATTTTCCAAGCCCTTTTTTACTTTTCTATACAAGTTATCCTCATATTGCCTGTGAAGATTGAATCTATAAGCATAACCATACCATTGGGGCTCTCTAATACTATTTTTTAGGAACATATAAAAATAATCTTTGTACATATTCTGTGGAATACGTATTTCATTTAATAATTCAACATTAAGAAGAACCGCAAATGGCTCTGTTTCAAGTAACTGTCTTTTTTCGATAAAAGTTGGTGTCAGTTTTTTTTCTGCCTCAATATATATTTGAATATTTTTATCAGTTACCGAGTACTCTATCGCTTCGTCATCCTGAAAGAATTCATCAAAAAAATCATTAATTCCTCTTTCAATTAGTACAGCAATTCCTTGATTTTCCAAATCTGTTAAATATTGATCTTTATTTCTACAATTAAAAATGTATACTTGTTTTTGATTACTAAACAAGCCTCTTAATGCTTTTCGTAACTCTTTATGCGAAAAACACTGTTCTTCAAAATCATCTATAAGTATGATACCATTTCTCTTAATTATTTCCGACACTCTTGCAAGCATTTCTACAGCATGATCAATAACATCTTCCCTCTCTAATTCATCCATATCTTTTTTAGGATAGTTTTCGCCAAACACTCGTATTACATGGAGATTCTTTCGATCCATAAGATTTGACTGCATATCATCTTTTGATGTTACGTCTCTAACAAAGCGTCTATCATTCACTAAGAATGCTGACAAAGCCATATCACAATTAGTAGTCACAATAGAATTCCATGCATAATCCAATACAACTGTACTTAAATTCTTGTATTCATTCCCTAAAACCAACACACTAGGTTCATATTGCATTCTTGCAAACAATTCATTTAACATATTTGTCACCTCTTTATACATTTTTCTTTGCCCATTCTCTATTTTCCTGATTTAAAGTAATACTCCAAATACATTTTCCCCCATCTTGTTTCATTTTCTTGCGTTTTGACTTTTTTTATATAGTAGCAAAGATATCCTGTTTTAATATAATAAAGTATCATATTTTTATAAAAATTATGATTTGACATTGTATATAAAAGCTCATATTTAATTAATCTTTTTGTATTAACATAAGCTTATCACACGGAATCTCTTTTTCTCTCTCCCCAGAATATTTCATAATATAAAGACCTTATTTCTTTTTGCAAAACATAATCTTTACCAAATATAAAATAATATTTTTATAAGTAATTTTACATCAAATATTTTTTAAGTAAAACGAAATTTTTTATCTTATGTATTTTGATAATACAAGTTCGAACTGATCACCAAAATCAAAACAAATAACATCCCTGACTTATCTATAACATACTAATTTGTATCAGTTATTTTCTGTATATATCATACCACAAGTTTATAAACTTTCCTAAAAAATTAACTTGTACAATTTAAGCTTTTTTCTGACATATAATTTTCTCTCTTTACCTATTTGTTTGTAATATAATCTTTCTCCACATCTCCCACGTCCATTTTACTACACCATTTACTACACCATTTTTTCAAAAAATGACGATTTTT
>CALVMI010000106.1 GCA_944345045.1 uncultured Bacilli bacterium
GCTGTTTTAAGTGCTTTGAATGTTTTGATTAAATATCCAGCTAAAAGACGTATAGCTGTTTTAGGAGATATTTTAGAGTTAGAAAACTTTAGTGAAAGTATTCATCGACAAATTGGTATGGCAAAAGTAATTAGAGAGTTAGATGCTTTGTTTTTGCTAGGGGAAAGTGCTAAATATATTAAAGAAAGTGCTTTAGAAAATGGGATGCAAGCTGATAAAATCTTTTATTTTGAAGATCGCGAATTTCTAAAACAAAAATTAAAGGAATTTTTACAAGAGGGAGATGTAGTACTCATTAAAGCGAGTAATGCAATGAAATTTAAGGAGATTGTAAGTGCCTTGAAAGTATGATAATATTTAGTCAAGGGAGGAAAGAAAGATGATTTACGGTCAAATTCATAAATTATTAAATTACATTCATGAGAATAATATTCATATATCAGACGAATTATTGGAAGAGGTTTTAAAAAGCCAACTGGAGCCACAACATTTTGCCATTTTAAAAGAAAAAAAGGCGATAATTCAGATATTTTTATATCCTGCTGCTTCATCACAAATAATGAATAAAAAATTTGATTTTATAATGAAAATGAAAGATAAAGTATCTTTTCAAAAACTAAAACAGTTAGTACAAATATATGATTGGAAATGGTGTGAGTTCGATGCCAAGCATTATCCGGAATTTTTCCTTGCTTGTGAAAATCCTGCCATTATATCACGTCCAAAAATTTTGAGTTTAATTGCTAATCAAAATGATTGGTTTAAGATGGAAAAATTACGTTTAGCATGTGATAATCCAAATATAGTAAATAACTATAAAATTTTTAATAAATTGGCAAGTCAAGATTCTGGGCGGAAAGTGATTGCATTGCTCTTAGCATGTGAAAACCCCAATATATTGAATAATAATAAAATCTTTAATAGAATTGCAAGTCAAAATTCTTGGGGGCAAATGCAACAGTTACGATTAGCTCTTGACAATCCAAATATAGTAAATAATTATAAAATCTTTAATAGAATTGCAAGTCAAAATTCTTGGGAACAGATGCGAGAATTACGATTAGCGTGTGACAATCCCAATATATTGAATAATTATAAAATCTTTAATAGAATTGCAAGTCAAAATTCTTGGGAGCGAATGCGAGAATTACGATTAGCATGTGATAATTTAGAAATTTTGTCTAATTTAAAACTTTTAGATTTGATAGCCAACTGTAACAACTGGTTAGAAATGCGAAAGTTACGATTAATCGGGGAGTCATCTATGGAATGGTTAAATAACGTATTATGGCAATCCTTAAATGATCAAAAACAAGAAAAAAAGAAACAAAAAGAACTTTTAACCAAAATGAAACAAGTAAATATAGTTATTCATGAAAAAAAGATTCAAAATTTAGATTTATTAGAAGATGCAAATCTTAAAAATAAAGAATATGTTCCTTCTATACAATTAGTAAAAAACAAACAAGTAAATGGAAAGTAAAGAATACTATTTACTTTTTTTGACGTTTTAAAAGAAAAATATGTAAAGGGTAATTTTTTTTTAAAAATTGTGTGGTAAAATAAAAAGGTAGAATGGAGGTAGATATGGCGAATCGAATTATTTTAAATGAGACTTCTTATTTTGGTTGGAATGCAAGAGAAAATCTTGCTTTGGAAATCAAAAAGAGAAAGTTTCAAAACATTTTGGTGGTAACTGATGAAACGCTTATGAGTTGTGGAGTTACTAAAAAAGTTTTGGATTGTTTAGATGAGGCCCAAATTTCTTATCATGTATTTGATAAAGTAAAGCCAAATCCAACAATAAAAAACTGTCATGAAGGTATAGCCAAATGTCAAGAAGTAAAAGCTGATGCAATTGTATGTGTCGGCGGTGGTTCGGTTATTGATACGGCTAAATGTATTGGTATTGTAGTTGAAAATCCAGAATTTTACGATATTAATTCTTTAGAAGGTACAGCAGATACAAAAAATAAAAGCTTACCGATCATTGCTTTGCCAACGACAGCTGGTACAGCAGCAGAAGTTACGATTAATTACGTAATTACTGATGAAGAAAATGTTGTAAAAAGAGTTTGCGTAGATCCAAATGACATTCCGGTTTTAGCAATTATCGATACTGAATTAATGGCAGGAATGCCTAAGATGACAGCCGCGGCAACTGGCCTTGATGCTTTAACGCATGCAATGGAAGGCTATATTACTAAGGCTCATTGGGAAATGACAGATATGTTTCATTTAAAAAGTATGGCTCTTACATATAAGAACTTAGAAGGCGCGGTTAATAAGGATCGTGAGTCTCTAGATAATATGGGACTTAGTCAATATATTGCCGGCATGGGATTTTCTAACGTTGGTTTAGGTATTGTTCATTCGATGGCTCATCAATTAGGAGCTACGTATGATATAGCTCATGGTATTGCTTGTGCTCTTTTCTTACCTTATGTGTTAGAGTGGAATGCTGTTGCTTGTCCAGAAAGATTTAGAGATATGGCAGTAGCTTTCGGTTTAGATGTGCAAAATAAGAGTGATCAAGAATGTGTTTCTTTAGTAGTTGATGCTGTTCGCACTTTAGAAACTAGACTTGGTGTACCACAACATTTAAGTGAACTAAATGTCAAAAAAGAAGATTTCTCTGTCATGGCTTCTAAAGCTTTAATAGATCCATGTACAGGCGGAAATCCTAGAGAAGTAACCAAAGAAGACATTATGGCTTTATTAGAAAAAGCTTATTAAAGGAGTGAAAAAAATGTTAAAAACTAAAGTAGGTTATAGTGAAAATATAGATGCTTATCAATCAGGTGTTGAAACTGCCAAAATGGCAAATGTGATTGAAAATCCACAAGTAGGATTATTTTTCACAAGTTGTGTTCAAGATCAACAAAAATTAATGGAAGGAGCAAAAAGCGTTTTAGGAAATGTTCCAATTATTGGATGTACTTCATCTGCAGCAATCTGCACACAAGATGGTTATCTAAATAAAGAAACAGGATATTCTGGTATGATGCTTTTTGGTGGCGATGTAGAAGTTGTTACAGCAGGTTCTAAAAAGACAGATGAGTCTCCTAGAGAAATTGGTGCTCGTGTTGCTAAAGAAGCTCTTTCTAAATTAAAAGGATCTGATAAAGAACCAGATTTCTTCTTTATGAGTGCATCTCCTGCTAATGAAGAAGATTATATGAAAGGTATTCAAGATGTTATTGGTAATATTCCTGTTTTTGGTGGAAGTGCTGCTGATAATACCGTTGAAGGAAAATGGAGTATTTTAAATGATGGAGAAGATTATGCTGATGGTGTAGTTATTGCTATTTTCTATACGGATGGCTTAATGAAGAACATCTATACTGGTGCTTATCATGAAACGGAAAATGTTGGTGTTATTACCAAAATTCAAGGTGATCGTACCTTAGTCGAAATCGATCATGAGCCAGCTTTAAAGAAATATGCAGAATGGACAGGTAAAGATGTTGAATCTTTAAAAGGAAACAATTTACTTACAGAAACCATTTGTGCACCTTTAGGAGTAAAAGATCCAATTGGCAAGGTTACAGCTGTTCGTCATCCAATGTTTGGTAATGATGATTATTCCATGAATATTGGGGCTAATTTAGCAGTAAATACGGCTGTTATCCAATTATCTAATACACCAGAAGGAATTTTAAAGGCTAATGCGGAGACTATTAAATCTTTAAATGATTTAATGAATAATGAAGAAAAATCTTATTTCTTAGTTCACTGTGGTGGTCGTCGTTTAGGTCTTGCTTTATCAAAAATTGAAGATCAAATTTATCCAGAAGTGAAAAAAGCTATTCCAGATAAAGAATTTTTGATGGTATTTACTTTTGGTGAATATGGTACAGGTGATCATTCATCTAACACTGTCGGTGGTTTATCTTTATCTTATACAGGATTTGGGAGTTAATCTATGGCAAAGAATTTAATTGGGAAGAATTGGTGTGATGCTTCAGACGGTAGAACGATCAAAGTTAGTAATCCCGCGACAAATGAACTTATTGATACAGTTCCTGAAAGTAGTAAACTAGATTGTGATAAAGCTGTTGAGGAAGCTCATATCGCTCAAAAAGAATGGGCAAAAAAACCGATTCATGAAAGAGCAAGTATATTAATGAAATTCGTTTCGATTGTTGAATCTCATAAAGATGAACTTGCTAAACTTCTTAGTGATGAAACGGGAAAACCAATCAGTGAAGCTATTGGCGAGATTGCAAATGTTTCTATTGGTGTTCCTGCTTTCTGTGAAAAAGCAAAACATGAATATGGTAAAGTATTTGAAGGCAGCATGGAAAAAGGCCAAGAGCATAACTTATATTATACGGTTCAAGCTCCTCTTGGTGTAGTAGTAGCTGTTATTCCTTTTAATTTTCCAAGCGATTTATTTTGTCAAAAAGTACCAGCTGCTTTATTAATGGGTAACACAGTTATTTTAAAACCTTCTGCTCATAATCCATTAACTTTAACAAAATATGTAGAGTATTTGTTAGAAGCAGGAGTACCCGGTGGTGCAATAAACCTAATTAATGGTAGCGGTGGTGAAGCTGTTCAAGCCATGGCTGAAAATCCTAAAGTTGCTTTAGTGACTTTAACAGGAAGTACTGTTGCTGGTGCAGAAACAATGGCTAAGTGTGCTAAAAATATTACTCATGTTATGTTAGAACTTGGTGGTAACGATGCATTTATTTTACATAAAGATGGTAATGTTGATCTTGCCGTTGAAGAGACCGTTTGGGGTCGCCTTTATAATACAGGACAAGTTTGTTGTGCTTCAAAACGTTTCTTAGTTCATAAAGATGTTAAAGATGAGTTCGTTTCTAAATTGAAAACAAGATTAGAAGGTATTCCAGTTAGAATGCCTAGTAATCCCGAAGCTAAAATTGGTTGCTTAATTAGCGAGGATGCAGCCAAAAAAGTAGAACGTCAAGTAAATGATACTGTTTCGTTAGGAGCTAAAATTGTTTTCGGCGGTAGAAGAAAAGGGGCATTTTATGAACCAACGATTTTGGTCGATGTAACAAAGAGTATGCCTGTGGCAAAAGATGAAGAAATTTTTGGACCAGTAATTTCTATTATTGAATATGAAGATATTGATGAAGCAATTAAAATTGCTAATCAATCAAGTTATGGATTATGTGGTTGCATTATTTCTGAAAATCAAAAAACTTGTCAATATGTAGCTGATAGATTAGAATGCGGTGGTGTTGTAATTAATGGAGCTTCCTTCTTTAGACCATTTGAAATGCCATTTGGTGGCTGGAAACATTCAGGTATTGGTAATGAAGGAGTTTCATCAACACTTCATGAAATGTCTAGAACGAAAACGGTTGTTTTAAAAAATATTTTATAAAAATGAAAAAAGTTGCTTTATGAGCAGCTTTTTTTTGTAATTTGATTTTAACACATTTTGTGTGTTATAGTAATGCTTGGATATATCTGAAAATCAGGTGCTTATCCCTTTTAAAAGAATAGAAGGGATGTGATAAGTATGAGAAAACAAGAAAAATTTTTGAATTTTATCATATTTATCTTATTATTTATTATAATTATTTTATTAGTTAGATAAATAAAAGCATCTGATTCAACATTTGTTGATGTCAGATGCTTACACCAAATTTGGGATAACATCTGATCTTCACTTCAGATGTATCCTTTTTTATTTTACGTCATTTTTTTTGACATATTCATTATATCAATTTTTCTTTTCGTTTTCAAGAATGTAAATCACTTACTCTTTTTTTTGCATTTTAATATAGATTATGTTATATTTTACTAGTAGTATAGTGATAGAGGGTAAGATATGGATTGGTTAGGAATTAAAGAGTTTATAAAAGATTTAATTAAACTCATTCTTTTTATTGTTGTATTACTCGTTATTATGATTTATGTTTTTTCGGTGACTCAAGTTTTAGGAAATTCTATGTCGCCAACACTTATGGATGATGAAGTCTTATTTTTAAATAAGGCACAATACCGTTTTTTTGATATTAAAAGAGGAGATGTGGTTTCTTTAGAGTATGCAGATACCAAGTTTTTAATCAAAAGAGTTATTGGTCTTCCGGGCGAATCTTTGGAAATAAAGAATAATCAAGTATACATTAATGGTGAACTTTTAGAAGAGGAATATTTGGAAGAAGATTTAGAATATCCTGATTTTCGTTTGCAAGATATCGGATATGAAACTATTCCTGATGATATGTATTTTGTTTTAGGCGATAATAGAGAAGATTCGATGGATAGTAGAGAAATTGGTCTTGTTTCTAAAGACAAAATTGAAGGACGAATTTTTATGCGTTTTTGGCCTTTAAATAAAATTCGATTTTTTTAAATGCGATTGATGTCGCATTTTTTGCTTCTTTACATAGAATTTAGTGTGTGTTTGTCATTTTCTTGTCGAAATTTGTTGCTTTTTGACATGTAAATGATATAATACATTTGACGGAGGTTATGTTATGGATAAGAAGAAAGCTATTGTTATAGCAGTCGTATTATTTCTGTTGATAGGATTAGGTACTTTCGTATTCGCCAATCCTAGCCAAAGTAGTCTAGACGGAAATGATACTAGTACCCCAGGTACAGAAGTAGACGATAGTAATACGGATGGAGAGGAGGAAAATAACGAATCAGAGCCACCTGCTGAAGAAGAAGATGACGATGTTATTTCTGTAATCGGTGATGATGATGAAGACTCTAATAACGAAAATGATAATGGAGGTTCATCAAATAATAATGGTAATGGAAATAATAATAATAGCAACAATGATAATGGGTCAACCGTAGAAGATAATTCGGCCTATCTTGCAGCTTTAGCCGCTTTGGAAAAAGCAGAAAATTCTTTTTTGCAAAGTGATTTAGATTATGCAAATAGTTTAATTGATGCGCTTCAAGATAATGAAGATAAAAGTGATTTAGTAAATAGAGCAAATGTTGTTCAAGAAGTAATTGATGTTGAAACATTAGTAAAAAATT
>CALVMI010000107.1 GCA_944345045.1 uncultured Bacilli bacterium
CAATTATAAAAGGAAATAAAGAAGCTTTAGAAAGTGAATACGATTTCCTATCTAAAGAGACTTGTTATTCATGGGTAATTGATTCTTTTGATTTAGAACCAATGGTTTTAAAAAGAGCATTGGAAAATAAAACAGAGGAAAATTCTAATTAATTCAAAAGTTATGTACAACTAATACATAGGAATTTAAACGTTATTGTGAAAAAAACGATGGTTAATTTAGTCAACTTGAAAAATCTACTTGTATTTTTAAGAATTTTATGATACATTATTAATGGACAAGGATGTCTGTAGTCTTTGTTCTAATTAACAAAAGAAAACCCTTTTTATTGAAGTGGTTTTCTTTTTTTTGTATAATAATTTATATAGGTAGGGATGCATATGAAAAACTTGCTTACAATTTCTAAAGATGTGAGTATTAAAGTGAATAGTCAAGTTACTAATTTTTTAGAACCTACAAAAATATATTTGCCATTAGATGAAAAGATAGAAATTCAAAAAAGCAAGGTAAAAAAAGGAGAAAAACTTTATTCTTATCAAAATAAAGATATATATAGTTCAGTAAGCGGTCAAATAGTGGGAAAACAAAAAATTCAAAATACCTGGTATTTAGTTATTAAAAATGATTATCGAGAAGAAGATAAATATAACGGGCTTCCAGACTTTACAAGAACAAGTATGTATACGAATTTTCAAGCTAAAATTACCGACTCCAATTTATTTGATTGGAAGATGTTTAAAAATAAAACCGCCCTTATTTTAAATGGGATTGAAGATGAACCATATATTGCTAATAAAACATTTTTACATAAAGATGAAACGGAAGCAATCCTCCAAATGTTAGATTGCTTAGCCACAACATATGAAATTCCCACTGTAAAAATTTATCTAAAAGAAACAGATCGTGAAAGTATCGAAGCATTTCATGAATACAATGGTACTTTTGAAAATATTGAAGTATGTATTTTGCCAGACTATTATCCGATTGGCAATGAAAAAGTTCTTCGTTCTTATTTAAAAATAGCTGATGAAGCCATTGTTTTATCAACGTATCAAATATATGACATGTATGTAAATTTAATTCGCGAAAGAAGTAATGATGTTACTCTTTTAACTGTAACGGGAGATATGATGGAAGACCCACAGGTTTTCCGCGTCAAAAAAGGAACTCTTTTTAAAGAATTAAGAGATTGCTTTACCCTTAAAGAAGGAGAATATGTTTCTTTTGTAAACGGCTTAATGAAAAGAGAAAAAAAAGATTTAGAAACGCTCATAATTTCTGATGACATTCAAGCTGTGTATTTTATGAAGCCTCTATATAATAAAACAAAACCTTGCCTTCACTGTGGCAAATGTAGTGAAGTGTGTCCTGTTAAATGCAATCCTTATTTAGCGCTGCAAACTAAAAAAACTCTCAATTCTTGTTTACAATGCGGATTATGTACATTTGTCTGTCCAAGCTATATTGATGTAGCCAATCTTGTATCTAAGAAAGAGGTGAAATAAATGCCGATTGCCCTTCATTATAAGGAAAATAAACAAAATTTTTCTAAGTTGCTATATATATTACTTTCGCTATGTTTGTTTTATGGCTGGTATAAAAACGGCTTATCTTATGTTTTCTTAGGAAGAATGTCTTTTTCTTCAGCTTGTCTTTTATTAATCTATCCTTTAGTAAGTCTATTCATAAATATTTTATATAATAAAATTTCTAAAAAGAAATGGTATCATGAACTGTATGAAGGACTTTTTCTCAGTTTAATTATTCCACCTAATACCCCATATCTTCTTTTCATTCTTCTTACTTTAGGATATTTCTTTATGAAAAAGATTCGTTTAAAAACACCTGTTTCAAGATTACTTCTTTTTAAAGTTTGTTTGGGAGTTTTTTGTTTATTATTTTCGATTTCGTATGAAAATCAAATTGAAAGTAGTGTTCCATATTTTTATGATGTAATTGATCTGTTTTTTGGTCGCGCGGTAGGAAACTTTGGAACAACAAGCATTTTGCTTTTATTTCTTATTTATCTTTTATTTGCTAGCGATTTCTATTATAAAAAAGAATTGCCAATTTATACGATTGTATCTTTTGGAATTTGTGCCTTTTTTTACAGTGCCATCATCAAAGACTTTTCTTTTCTTTCTGCTTTTCTAAACAGTCATGTTTGGGTAGCAGCTATCTTTTTTGTTCCCGAAAACAAGTATTCGCCAGCCATAGGACCATATAAAAATATTTATGCAATTTTAATTGGGATTTTATCGTTTATTTTTATGTATCTTTTAAATATCCCTGATGGTGCTTATTATGCTGTATTTATTTTAGAATTGCTATGGCTTTTTCTTTCCAAAATCCTTATTTTTAAAAAATAGTTTTATATTATATGTCAAAAATGTGTAAAGTTTCGACAAAAAATAGCATTTTTGGCCTTTTTTTTGCAAGAAAAAAAAGGAAATTAGCTTTTGACCGGGAATATATATATTTAGGGAGGAGTGTATATGCCAAAGATCGCACCCGAAGAAATCGCTAAAATAAGAGAACAGACCGATATTGTGGAAATTATTGGCGATTATATTCCTTTGACTCAGAAAGGGAAAAATTTTTTTGGAATATGTCCATTCCATCAAGATCATTCACCCAGTATGAGTGTTTCTCGTGAAAAACAAATGTTTAAATGTTTTTCATGTGGGGCGGCGGGAAATGTTTTTAAGTTTGTGAGTGACTATGAAAATATCCCTTTTTTAGAAGCTGTAGAAAAAGTCGCGGCTAAAGTAGGAATTAATGTTCATTTTGCTAAAGGATACAAAGAACCATCAAAATATGAACGAGAATACGAAATTATGAATTTAGCAATGGTTTTTTATCAAAATAATTTACAAACAGAAGCCGCATCAAAAGCTAGAGAATATTTAAGTGTTCGTGGCCTTACAAGTGAAATGCTCAAGACTTTTGATATAGGTTTGTCTTTCACGAAAGATCAGCTGCGAAAGTTTTTAGAAGGCAAGAAAATTTCAAATGAGGAAATGTTTGACTTAGGATTAGTAAATCAAAAAGGAACTGTTTACACCGATGTCTTTTTTGACCGTATTTTGTTTCCCATTCATGATCCTGATGGTCACGTGGTTGCCTTTACAGGAAGAGTGTATGCGAAAGATGCAACTCCAAAATATTTAAATAGTAAAGAAACAAAAATTTTTAAAAAAGGAAATATTTTATTTAATTATCATCGGGCTAAAGACCATGTTCGTCTAGAAAAAAAAGTGATTATTGTTGAAGGAAATATGGATGCAATAAGAATGTATGCAAGCGGTTTTAAAAATACCATTGCTCTTATGGGCACAAGTCTTACAAAAGAACAAATTACTTTGATTCAAAAACTACATGTTCCCGTTATTTTAATGTTTGATAATGACGAAGCTGGAGCATTAGCTACTCATACAAATGGAAAACTTTTAATGGATGCCGGACTTAATGTCTCGGTCGTTCGCCTAAGTGGTCAAAAAGATCCGGATGAATACATTTTATCAAATGGTGTGGAAAAAATGGCTGAAGTTTTAAAGCATCCCTTAACTTTTTTAGAATTTCAATATGAATATTTTAAAGCTAATAAAGATTTAAGTGATGCCGGGACACTGACAACGTATGTACGAGAAGTACTAAATTCTCTAGCGGGCGCGGATCCTATTACAGTCGATATCACCTTAAATAAACTTTGTGAAGAATATCATCTGTCTTATGAAGTATTAAAATCTCAGATGTTACCAATCAAAGAAGAAAAAAAGTTATCGAAATAACCCCACAAAAGAAAAAAAGGCCAACTCGTTATGAAATCAGTGCTCAAAATATTTTATACTACATGATGAATGATATAAAATATATTAAAATTTATGAAACAAAGCTTGGCTATTTTAAAGATGAAATATATAGAAGCATTGCTAGTGAAATCATGTACTATGCGGAAGAAAATAAAAACATTAATTTAGCTGATTTTCTTATATATGCTGAAGTTAGTCCTTTAAAAAAAGAAATTTACCAAATTATCTCTAGTATAAAAGATACGGAATTACAAGATACTAGTATTATGGAATACATTAATAATATTAAAGAGATTATGTGGGAAGAAGAAGTAAAAAGAAACAAAAAAGCTTTAAGAGAAACGCTAGATATAAATGAAAAAGAAAGAATCGGACAAAAGATTGTTGATTTAATGAAAAAAATTCAAGAAATAAAAAAAGAAAGAAGTGTGAAAACAAATGACTAAGTTTGAGATGAAGAAAAATGAATTGTTAAAAAAAGGTAAAGAGGAAGGGTATATCTTATTAAGCGAAATTGTTGAAATCGCTAAAGAATGCAAAGTAAGTGAAGAAGAAGTTAAAAAATTACAAGAAGAAATTAAAACGCTAAATATTGAACTTGCAGATCGTATTCCAGAAAAAAAGAAAACTGTAAAGAAAGTAAAAGAAATTAAATCTTTTGAAGAGCGAAAAAACGAATTAATAGAAAAAGGAAAAAAAGAAGGAAAAATAACTTATGAAGAACTTGCTGAAGCTTTAAAAGGACTAGATGTAGATAATGATTCATTAGATGAGTTATACAATGACTTAATCGAAAATAAAATTGAAATCATTGGTGAAGATGAAGAGGAAGATGCTGGCGAAGAAATTGTTTTAAATGATGCCGAAATAACTAAAGATATCAATATCAACGATCCAGTTCGTATGTATTTAAAAGAAATTGGTCGTATTTCCCTTTTAACTCCTGAAGAAGAAATGGAATTATCCATTCGTGTAGCAAATGGTGATGAAGAAGCGAAAAATCGTCTAGCTGAATCTAACTTACGTTTAGTTGTTTCCATCGCGAAAAGATACGTTGGTCGTGGATTATTATTTCTAGACTTAATTCAAGAAGGAAATATTGGCCTTATGAAAGCCGTTGATAAATTTGATTATGATAAAGGATACAAATTTTCAACATATGCCACTTGGTGGATTCGTCAAGCAATAACAAGAGCCTTAGCTGATCAAGCAAGAACCATTCGTGTTCCAGTTCATATGGTAGAAACAATTAATAAAATGGCTCGTATTCAAAGACAACTAACTCTAGAATTAAATAGAGAACCAACCGAAGAAGAAATTGCGAAAAAAATGGGTATCAGTGTTGAAAAAGTACGTGATGTTATTAAAATTAGTCAAGATCCAGTTTCTCTTGAAACACCAATTGGTGAAGAAGATGACTCTCATTTAGGAGATTTTGTCAAAGACATCAATGCAATGACTCCAGAAGAATATGCCACAAATGAAATTTTAAAAGAAGAAATCAAAGCCGTTTTAGAAACTTTACAAGAAAGAGAGCAAGAAGTTTTGGAACTCCGTTTTGGTTTAGTTGATGGTACTAGTCATACTCTAGAAGAAGTAGGAAAAAGATTTAATGTTACTCGTGAGCGTATTCGTCAAATCGAGGCCAAAGCTCTTCGTAAACTACGTCATCCGTCACGTGCTAAAAGATTAAAGGATTTCTTAACAGATTAATATGGACAAACGATTAGAAGCAATCCTATCTTTTTTATCACCAACGGATAAAATGATTGATATTGGCACAGATCATGCCTATATTCCCATTTTTATGGCAGAAAAAAAGGCTCAAAAGATCCTAGCCACAGATATTCATGAAAACGCTTTAAAAATTGCTCAAAAAAATATTCATGATAAAGGTTTTGATAATATCATTGAAACCAAACTTGCCGATGGCTTAAAAACGATTGATTCAAAAGAGTATGATACTCTTGTTGTCGCGGGTATGGGAACGAGCACCATAAAAAAAATATTGAGTGACTCATCTAAGTTAGAAAATATTAAAAAAATCATCATTCAGACCAATAACGATTTACCAGATATGCGTAAATTCATGATGCAAATAGGTTACTCACTACATGATGAGAAAGTCGTTTTAGAAAGAAATCACTATTACACCATAATGTATTACATAAAAAAGAAAGAAAGTTGTTCTTCTTTAATCCTTACATTAGGCCTTTATAAAAAAGAACATCTTTCTTATTATAAGCATTTGAAAGAAAAATGGAAAAATTTATTAAAAACGATACCTGAAAAAGAAGAAAAGAGAAGAAAAGAAATTATACTACTTTTAAATTATATAAATATCTACTTACAAAAAGAAGACAGGATTTGAAAGAGCGGGAGCAGTTGTTTCTGGCTCTTTTTTTGTTTCTTTTACGGGATTAGAAATCGTAGTATTATTACTTGTTGTTTTGACAGGTGCTAAAAATTCTTTAGCAACCTTCATCGCGCTAGAAGCATTTTGAATGATTGGTTTAGCTTGAACATATAAGGGAATTACTTGATTAGCAATATTTAAAGTTTTATTAATTCCACCTAATATTTTTGTTAAAGACAAACCAGCTCTAGGTACATTAGGAAACATACAACAACCTCTTTTCTGTTAATAGTATATGTTAAATGTCTAAAAAATTGTTGCATATTTATTTTTTTAAAAGTGTTATTAATTATTTTACTTATACTTATTTTAAATTATATATGTATTGATTTATTTTTGACGTTTGGAAATCCTCCACCGAAAGATAAGTTTTTGATCAGTACTATTAATGGTAATTTATATCAAGAACCGATTGCAAGCCTTTAGCTAGAAATTTATATCGAAAATAGTCAGATTATGGCCTTTTAGCTCTTTAAGTTTAAGTTTGTTCATGATATACATTTGTTGAGGTGATTTGATTGAAAAATAAAATTCTAAAAAACAAAAGAAAGTATATGATAGTCTTTGGTGTATTTTTAATCGTAATATTTATGTATTGTATATATAATTTTGTTTTAAATCCTCGCGATTTATTAGGGAATAGGTGCCAAACCCTTTATAACCAAAACCAATACAAACTTGTTACTGGAGATGTGATCGATATTCCAAATAATTCTTGCTTTGTTTCTGAATGTTGCCAGCATGTTGCATTTTTTCGCTCAAAAAAGAATATCGAAGAATTGCAAAATGAATTAGATGATTTAGAAAAAGAGTTAAATACGAAATATTCTGATTTAGAGTTTGAAACTAGTGTAACTGAAGAAAAATTTTTTAATGTATTCACTATTAATTATCATTATAAAGATTAAAGAATATTTTTTGAATACAACAAACGACTTTTTTACTTTAAATATATGTTTTTCGAAAATTCAAATTTGTCTTCCATTTACTTTTGAAAAAAATCATGCTATACTTTTAAAAGAGGATAGAAAGTGAGTAAGGCTTATGAATTCAAATGTGCAAATGACTAATAATTCTGCTTTGAAGCCTTTAAAATACCCTGGATTAGGATTATTCATGTCTTTTAAAATTTTTATGGAAATTTTAATTTATATCTTACGTTGTGCTTGGCGAGGCTTTCTTTTTCTTTTTAAAGATTTACCGGTAAAAGCTTGGCGACAAGCAAGTGGTAAAGTAGACATGGCCTATAAAGGAACTAAAATCGCACTTGATAAAGAAAAAGAAAAATCTAAAAAAAGCATTTTAAATATGGATATTAATGATTTACTTAAAAATAGTAAATTTATGCAGAAAAAAATTGCCACATTAGAAAAAGAAAAAATGAATTTAATGAAGGAATTAGAAGGTAATGGAAAGATTCGAAGTAAAGAGCCTCAGGTTTTCCGTTTTACCGCTAAAACTCCGGAAGGAAAAATAGAAACAGGCATCATTAATGGCTTTTCTAAACTAGATGTTAATACTTTTTTAGTTCAGGATGGTTATGATGTTTATAAAATTGAAAGTAGTAAAACAATCGATTTTCTTTATGGCCAAACAAGTATCTTATCTCCCAAACTAAAAAGTAAAGATTTATTATTCTGGCTAACACAGCTTTCAACATATTTAAAAAGTGGAATACCTCTTGCCGAAGCCATTCGTATACTAAATCAGCAAATGAACAAAAAAGGGCAATATAAAAGAGCTTTTCAATCGATTTCTTATGAACTTACAATGGGCGAATCCTTTTCTAAAGCCTTAGAAAAACAAGGAAGTATGTTTCCGCCTTTACTCATTAATATGATCAAAGCAGCAGAAGCAACGGGTGAACTAGAAGAAACACTAGATGATATGGCTAATTATTATGAAGAGATTGATAAAACAAGAAAACAAATGATATCAGCTCTAACTTATCCATCTGTAATTATGATCTTCAGTTTAGCAGTTATTACTTTCATAATGATCTATGTTATTCCAAACTTTGTTGGGATTTATGAAGATGCAAATGCTGAAATTTCCGGTCTTACATTGGCAATTATGAATATAAGCGACTTTTTGCAAAACAATTTTTATACGCTGCTATTTTTAATAGTTATTGTATTGATTATATTAGTGGCTTGTTATAAGAATATTAAGGCCTTTCGAAAAAACGTTCAAGTTATTGCAATGAAAATGCCAGTTATAGGAAACATTATTAAATATAATGAAATGGCTATTTTTGCTAAAACATTTTCATCTTTACTTAGAAATAACGTCTTCATAACGGAAAGTATTGATATTCTAAGTAAAATCACGAATAATGAAGTTTATAAAGAAATTATGTATAATACAATAGATAATATTGTTAAAGGTGAAAAAATAAGTGTTGCCTTTAAAGATCATTGGGCTATACCAGAAGTTGCTTATTACATGATTGTAACAGGGGAGTCAACCGGAAAGTTAGCCGAGATGATGACAAAAGTTAGTTCATATTATCAAGAAATGCATCGAAGTCTAGTAAATTCACTGAAGTCATTTATTGAACCGATTATGATTTCTGGCCTTGCAATTGTCGTTGGTATTATTTTGCTTTCAGTAATTGTACCAATGTTTGGTATTATGAATCAATTAGATATGTAGGGGGAGATATAATGGAAGTATTTTATGCAATTATGTTTTTTATATTGGGTGCTGTACTAGCGTCCTTTTATTGTGTCATAGCCACACGTTTACCTGAAGGAAAATCCATTGTTAAACCAGGAAGTCATTGTACAAGTTGTAATCACAAATTAAAATGGTTTGAATTAATTCCGATCATTTCCTATATCTTTTTACGTGGAAAATGTCGTTATTGTCACAAAAAAATACCATTTTATGAATTCGTATGTGAAATCGTTACGGGTACTTTATTTTGTATATCCTATTTGTACTTTGGCTTTTCCTATAATTTTTACGTATCATTAATTTTAATTTCTCTACTAATGATAATCTTTATTAGTGATTTTCAATATATGATTATTTTAGATTCACCACTTGTTATCTCGGCAATTGCCATTTTTTTGTTAAAAGGCTTCTATCTTGGCTGGGATATCGCATTCATTTCGGTTAGAGATGGCATATTTATGTTTCTTTTAATGCTTGCAATTGGGTATTTTGGCTCTAAAGCCTTCAAAAGAGAAGCTTTGGGTGGTGGCGACATTAAACTTTCCTTTATTATCGGGCTTACCCTTACATTTCCTTATTGTTTAATGGCTTTAATTTTATCTACTTTTTTGGCCTTGCCATATGCAACTTTTAGTTTATTATCTAATAGTTCTCATGAAGTACCATACGGACCATTTCTCATCTCCGCTTTATGTATTGTTTTTTTCTATTTAGATAAGTTTAGTTATATAATAAATTTGTTTTAAAAAAAGAAACCACATCAATTTGCGGTTTCTTTTTATATTCCTAAAGTTTCGACTTCCGCCTGAACTTCTTCTTTATTTTCTTTACCGATTAAAGCATTTCGCAATTCTTTTTGTTCTTCACCTAAATCTTCTTCGATATCAATAACTCGTAAAACTTCTTCAAAACTAGTTAGACCATTGATAACTTTAATAAGACCATCATCTAAAATACTTGAAGTATTTCCTGACTGATAAATCAAATCTCTAATTTGTGCTTTTGGAACATTATTTACAATGGCATCACGAATATCTTGATTAAGTATTAGTACTTCATGTAAAGCAATACGTCCCGAATATCCTTGGTAACAAGAAGGGCAGCCAACAGGTTTGTAAATATAATCTATATCCATGCCAAGAGCTGTTTTAAAAACTCTTTTTTCATAAGGTGTAGTAGGTCTGGCAGTCCGACATTTTGGACAAAGCTTTTTACATAAACGTTGGGAAATAATAGCCTCTAGAGCACTACCAAGCAAATACCTTTCAACGTCCATATCGACTAAACGTTCGATAGTTGTAAGAGAGTTATTTGTATGCACTGTAGATAAAACTAAGTGCCCCGTAATACTTGCACGAACGGCAATACGCGCTGTTTCATTATCACGAATTTCACCGATCATAATAACATTTGGGTCTTGTCGTAAAATAGAACGAAGAGCATTGGCGAATGTCAGACCAATTTCTGACATAACTTGTACCTGATTAATCCCTGCAATTTTCATTTCAACTGGATCTTCGACAGTGATAATATTACGAGAAACACTATTTAAAGCTTGTAACATGGCATAAACGGTTGTTGATTTACCAGTACCAGTTGCGCCAGTAACCAAAATAATTCCATTTGGTTTGGCTAAAGCTCGATTAACTTTCTCTAAATTTGTATCTGAAAAACCTAACATTTCTAGTTTGGATAAATTTTCCGAATAATCTAAAATACGAAGAACGATTTTTTCACCATACACAATAGGTAAGCTAGAAACACGAATATCTAAATCTTTACCATCTACCTGCGTTTTAATCGCACCATCTTGAGGAATTCTGGATTCGGTTATATTCATTCCCGCAATAATCTTAATACGGGTAATTAAGTTCTTTTTAACAGCATCGGGAACCCTAGCATACAAAATAAGTTCACCATCGACACGAATTCGCACGATTAAATCCGTTGGTGTCGGATCAAAATGAATGTCACTAGCTCTCTTTCGTGCCGCATCTGTAATCATACTATTTACAATTTCCACAATCGGTGCATTAGCATAATCATATTCTGTATACATATTGTTACCCGCTTTCTATTCTTAAAACAAGTTTAGCACAGGTAACGTAAAAATTCAATTATTCTTCTAAAGAATCTTGGCTATTTGGCAAAAACTTGCTATAATACAACAAAAAGCGAGGGACGTAGTATGAAGCAAAAAGAAAAATACAAAATGAATAAAAAAATATGTTGGCTTATATTACTTATCGTCTTTCTTTTATTTATTTTATCCATTTTCTCTTTAAATCAATATCTACATGAAATAAGAAAAAAAGATCGTCTATCCTCATTAGAAAGACTAGATAACTTTACAATGACTATTTCAAAGGAAAATCGTTGTCAAACTAGGGAAATAATGACTTTTGAAGATCACAAGCTAATTTATTATTGTATAGACGAAGTAAGAATTCACTATGGCGATATTTATATTCCTTTAAAAGAAGCAATTTCTTCTGGCTATGTAAATCTTTCGACTCTTTTAAGTCACACGATTAGGGAAGAAAATGGCTTTTACCGTTATCAAAATTCTCGTACCCAAACTGAATTTTATATTTTAGTAACTTCAGATGCCATTTATATTATGCCTGATTCATTTTCCAAACAGCTTTTCTTACCGCTTTAGCATTTAAAGCAACGACAAAAATAATATTAAGAATTTCGGAAATAACTAAAGCATATAGGCCAATCTTACAAAAACCTAGTATGGTCATAACAACAAGTTTCAAAATACAACCATAAAGAGTAATTTTCATTGAAATTTTAGCTTGATCTAAAGCTTGGAGCACGCTAGATAATGGAGCTTCCAAATAAAATAAAACAAAGAAGGGTGCTAGAGTAAAAATATATTCGCTACCTCTAGTCGTATTATAAAGAAGATGTAAAAAGAAATCTCTTGTAAAAAACAAAAAGAAAGAAAAAAATAAACCAATAACGAAAGAGTAACTTAAAGCCTGCTTAAGTCTTTTTTTTACCATTAGATAATTATTCTCGCTGTGATATTTACTAATTTCAGGAATAAGAATTTGACATATAGCTGAGATAAAAAAAGAAGGAAGAGTAAGTAAGCCAATGGCATAGGCATTATACGAAGCATATTCTTCTAAAATATAGGAATTGCTATAGCCCATATATAGCAAAACATTAGTTAAAATGATGGGTTCTAAGAAAAAAGCAATATTACCAATAAGTCTGCTAGATACGGAAGGAATACTAATTTTTAAAATTCGGTAAATAATATTTTTCTGAGGTTTAAAATCTTCTTTGTGTAAAGAAATTTTTTTAGGAAGATATAAATAAAAAACAAATATACTAACCATTTCCGTTACAATATTAAATAAAATATATAAGACAACTCCTAAAACAATACTTTTATGAACAAATTTAGGAAGAAGAAAAATCAAAAACAAAATCCGAACAATTTGCTCAAAAATATTGGATACAGTATTAGGATGAACTTTTAATTTGCCTAAAAAATATCCTTTTAAGACCGAAGTAATACTAATAAATGGAAGAGTAAAAGCCATCGCATAAATAAGGGGTGTCACACTTGGCTGTTTTAATAAATTTCCGGCAATAAAAGGAGCAAGGATAATGACCAACAAAACTAAAAAAAAGGTGAAACCAAAAACAAAAAAATAGGCTGAAGAAACAATTTTTATTCTTCTTTCTGAGTGTTCACTTACCAATTTGGAAATACTTATAGGTAAAGAAAAACTAGCTAAGGTAATTAAAAGGCTAAATGTCGGTGAAACAATGGTATAAAGATTCATTCCTTCATCAGTAATAATTCTTGTATATAAAACACGAATAACAAAACTTAAGATTTTGGTAATGAAACCACCGACAAGTAAGATTAGTATTGACATTTTAAATGTGTCTTTTTTCAAGATTCATCTTTCCTATTCTTTAACTATGAGCTATAATAATAGTATGATTTTTCTTGAAATATAGAAGTTTAAGGAGTGAACTATGGAAACATTTTCAACAAAAGAACAATTATATACTAGACTTCTACCAGCGTTGCGAGTCAAAAAAGAAGATATGAAAAGAGATAAAATGCTCTTCATTACCGAAAAAGAAATATGGAATTTTTTTTGTGAGAACATTTGGCCAGAGAAAAGTAATTTGACATTAGGAGAAATGGTCGATGATATTTTAAAAACAGAAAATTTCACTATTTATCAAAAGTCTAGAAAGGATAATCTATGAACCCAATTAACGTAAATATTCAAAACAGCATCTGTATTCGTGGAAGTAAAGTGCTTTATTTTGATCCTTTAGAAGTAGAAGGAAAACACGATGCCGACTATATTTTTATCACGCATTCGCATTTTGATCACTTTTCCTTACTAGCAATTTTAGAATTAAAAAATGAACATACAGTATTTGTAACTCCCAAAGATATTGTTGAAGAACTTTTATCTATTGGCATTTCTGAAGAATACATTATTATTGTTAAGCCTAATATGACATTTGCCTTAAAAAATTTAGAATTTAAAACAATCCCTGCTTATAATTTACACAAGAAAAATCATCCGAAAGATGCGGGGTGGGTTTCTTATATCGTTACCTTAGATCAAGTAGTATATTATATTGCTGGCGATACAGACGTGACCAAAGAAGCTAAAGAAGTACAATGTGATGTTGCTTTTATTCCTGTAGGTGGTACGTACACAATGGATTGTCTAGAAGCCGCTACCTTATGCAATATTATTAAACCAAAATTAGCCATTCCAACTCACTATGGCTATGTGGTAGGTTCCAAAAAAGATGCCGAAATTTTTAAAAAAAGATTAGATAAAGATATCGCTTGTAAAATATTTATAGAATAGAGGAAGAAAATGAAAAAAGAAGAAATGTGGCAAGAGTTGTTAGATCGCTGCGAGAAAGTTTTTTCGCAAGATGAAATAGAGCTTATCAAAAATGCTTATGAATTTGCTTGTGAGCATCACAAAGATAAAATTCGCCTTGATGGCACAGATTATATGACGCATCCCATTGGGGTAGCGTTAATATTGCTAGATTTAGATGCCGATGCGATAACCATTGCTTCAAGCCTAATTCATGAAACCATCAATCATGCCGGAGCAACTAAAGAAGAAATAGAAGAAAAGTTTGGCGAAGAGGTCGCAAACATTGTTCAAGTAATTTCCCGTTTAAATCGTTTAGAATTAAGTGACGACTCGGAACATGCCGCTCTAAATCTAAGAAAAATTTTAGTCGGAATGAGTGAAGATGTTCGCGTTCTTTTCTTAAAAATAGCGGATCGCTTACACAATCTTCGAACAGCTGATGCCTTAGACAAAGAAGCTTTAAAGAAAAAAGTACATGAAACAATGACCGTTTTAATTCCAATTGCTCATCGTCTTGGAATGTATAAAATCAAAGGCGAAATGGAAGATTTGTGTTTAAAATATAGCAAACCAGATGTATATAATGACATTTTAGAAAGACTAAATGCTTCTTATCAAGAATTGCATGAATCATTAGAAGAAATGGAAGAAGCTATATCAGAAATGCTGATGGAACAAAATATTTCTTTTAAAATAAAAAGTCGCGTGAAAAGTGTCTATAGTATTTATAATAAATTGAATAATGGCAAAAAATGGGAAAATATTTATGATATTTTAGCTTTACGAATTATTGTTGAAGAAGTAAGTGAATGCTACTTAACTATCGGTCTTATTCATGCGAAATATAGACCTATTCCTGGCCGATTCAAAGATTATATTGCCATGCCAAAAGCCAATATGTATCAAAGTTTACATACAGGCGTATTTGGTAGTGATGGCAATCGTTACGAAATTCAGGTCCGTACCGAAGAAATGGATGAATTTGCTGAAAAAGGAGTCGCATCTCATTTTGCCTACAAAGAAAAGCATTATATGAAAAATGTTATGGAACAACGACTAGAAATTTTGCGAAATTTAATTGAATCTACGAATTCTTTAAGTGATATCGAATTTGCTAGCGATGTTCAAAACGAATTTTTAAACGAAAGCGTCTATGTTTTTACGCCAAAAGGAGATGTCTTAGAATTACCTGTTGGTTCTACGCCACTAGACTTTGCTTACCGTATTCACTCTGATGTCGGTGACCGTTGTGTTCAAGCAATTGTAAATGATGTAAGTGTTCCATTAAATTACGAACTTCAAAATAACGACATTGTAAAAATCAGAACGAATCCAACTGGCACGCCTAGTAAAGAATGGTTAAACTTTGTTAAAACTTCTCATGCGAAAAACAAAATCAAAGCGTATTTTAGTAAACAAGATAAAGAAATGTATACCGAAAAAGGCAAAAATATTTTAACTAGTGAAATTCGGAAAAGAAAAATGGCTTTTGACCAAGTCTTATCTTCAGAAAATGTGAAAAAAATTTGCAAAGATTTAAAGCTAGAAACATTAGATGATATATATTTTTCAATTGGTTCACTTCGTTATACAGCAGCCTATATTATTAGCTTAGCTACCGAAGACAAAAAGAATGTTGAAGACATTTTATTAGAAAAAGTTTTATCGAATAATGCTTCGAAAAAGGCCAAATCTTTCCGAAGTGAAATTCTAGTAGATAGTCAAGAAGGCATTTTAGTTAATCTTGCTAAATGCTGTCACCCAGTATATGGTGATGATATTGTCGGCTACGTTACTAAAGGAGAAGGAGTTACTGTTCATAAAAAAAATTGTCCTAATGTTTTAGATAAAGAAAATCGCTTTATTTCCGTTGAATGGAATCAAGAAGTTTTAACAGATTTTATTACCAATGTTGAAATAACCACCGATTCATCTAAAAATTACTTGTTAGATATTATAAGTAAGGCGACAAGTAAAAAAGTTTTTGTTGATGGTGTCAAAACGAAAAATAAAGAATTAGATACGGTTTATGAAGTAACAATAAAAGTAAAAGATAAAAATCAATTAGAAGATTTTATGAATAGTTTATATGCTTATAAATTTGTTAAAAAGGTGAGTAGAAAATGAGAGTAGTAGTCCAAAGAGTAAAGGAATCTACTGTAAAAGTAGATAACAAAATTGTTGGTCAAATTTCTAATGGTCTAATGCTTTTAGTAGGTTTTACAGATACAGATACCGAAGAAACATTAAATAAAATGGTTTCCAAAATTGTTAAGTTGCGCATTTTTCCTGACGAAAATGGAGTTATGAATAAAAGTGTATTAGATATTTCAGGAAGTATTTTATCCGTTAGTCAATTTACGTTATATGCCGACACCAAAAAAGGAAACCGTCCAAGCTATATTAAAGCTTTAAATGGCGAAAAAGCAACAGTTTTATATGATAAATTTAATGAAAAACTAAGATCTTATCTTCCTGTCGAAACCGGCCTTTTTGGGGCGGATATGGAAGTGTCTTTAACAAACATGGGACCAACTACAATTTTACTAGAAATGGAATAAAGAGATGAAAAAAAGATAATAATCTCTTTTTTTCTTTCAAAATTGTAATCTGTAAAAAGGTTGTCATTTTATATCGCCTATGGTAAAATGGAACATAGATATGGAAGTGTGATATGACAAGAGAACCTAAAAAGAAGTTTGCCGAAGGCATGTGTTTCTATAAACTTTTTTGGATTTTTTTGTTCGGTTGCGTTTTCGGAGCTTACTATGAACAAATTTTAAACATGGCAATTCATTATAATTACCATCATGAAATTGTTTGGCAGCTAAGACGAGGAGTAATCTATGGACCTATCTCACCAATCTATGGCATGGGGGCTGTTTTACTAATCGCAGCTTTAGGAAGAAAAAAAAGACCTGATTGGCAAACCATTTTATATGGAGCCTTATTAGGTGGTGGCTTCGAATATTTAATTAGTTTTTTACAAGAAACATTCTTAGGAACGGTATCTTGGGACTATACAAATGAATTTTTAAATATTAATGGCCGGACAACAATCCCTTTTGCCCTTGTTTGGGGCTTACTTGCCTTAGTGTTAGTCAAATTAATTTATCCAACAATTTCAAATATTATTGAAGCCTTGCCTCAAAAATTTGGTACATGGCTTACTCGAATTTTAATTGTTTTATTAGCTTTAGATATGGCTATTTCATGGGGAGCTTTAATAAGACAAATATTTAGACATAATGGCTATCCTGCTATTACCTTTGTTGGTGAATTTTTCGATGAGTATTACCCGGATGAGGTCTTAAAGAAAAGTTACACGAATATGAAAGTAATAGAGGTGAAAAAATGATCCTGTTTTATATGATTGCTCTGTTATCCATTCTCGCGGGCTTAGGATATTATGCCTATCTTTTTTTGACACCAAAAACGAATACTTTAAAAAAAGAAACCGAAATCAGTAATGATCCTAAAATAGCCATCTTTATTCCAGCGCGTAATGAATCGGCCGTTATAGAAGAATTACTGATTTCAATTGAAAATCAAACATCTCCAATAAATAAAAAAGATGTATATGTAATTGTTGAAAGCATTCATGATCCAACCGCCCAAATTGTCAAAAAACATCATATGAGTTGTTTTGTAAGAAAAAAACTCGATTTAAAAACAAAAGGCTATGCTTTAGCCGAATTAGTTGAAGATTTAGAAAAAAAAGAAGAGTATTACGATCTATACTTTATCTTTGATGCGGATAATATTTTAGATAAAGATTTTATTAAATATATGTTGGAAGATTATCAACAAGGCTATGCCATTTCAACAGGCTATAGAACTCTTAAAAACGCGGATCATTATTTTCCTGTCACAGCTGGTCTAACTTTTTTTATGATCAATGAATTAAGAAATCGCAATGCTCTAAAAAAGAATGGCAATTTAATTCTTTCTGGGACTGGATATTACATTCATGGCAAATATATAAAAAAATGGAAAACGTTTCCGTTTCATTCTTTAACGGAAGACTATGAAAGTTCCCTTTATTATGCTTTACATGGAATCTCAACGCATTATCAAGATAAAGCCGTTTTTTATGATGAACAGCCAGATACATACAAAAAAAGTATTATTCAAAGAAGTAGATGGATTAAAGGGTATTTATATAACTGGTTAGAGTATCGACCTAAATTAAAAGAAAAATGCAAAGCAAAAAATACTCTAAATAAAAGAAGTTTAACCGAAATGCAAATCGGTATTACACCAGCATTATATATGGTTTTTGGCTTTGTTTTATTACTCATAATGGTTATTTTAACAACAAGTTTTAACTCTACTTGGCAAGTAGCCTTATATTTTTTCTGCTTTCTAGGTATTATTTATCTATGTTTATTACTTCTAACTGCTATTTTGCTATGGATGGTAGGAAAACAAATAAAACTTTCTTTAAAAGTTTATTTTGGAACTCTTTTTTATCATCCGATCTTTATTCTATCGTATCTACATGCTTTTGTAATTGCTATTACTAAAAGAAATCTTGGCTGGCAAGCAATTACTCATGAAAAGAAAAAAGTTGTTTAAACAGGTGTCAAAACCTGTTTTTTCTTCTGTTCTAAAAAGTAAAAGTATGATATGATTACTATAGTAAATACTAAGAGTAGGTGAATTATATGAGCAAAAGCAAAGTAATAACATTAACAATTATTGGAGTGTTACTAGCCATGAGTGTATTAATTGGCGTAAGTTATTCCTTGTGGCGAATTACCTTAGCCCAAACAAATAGTAATACGATATCAACATCTTGTTTTGATGTAACCTTTACAGAAGATAATAACATAAGTTTACAAAATGCTTATCCATTATATGATGAGGACGGTAAAAAACTAACCCCGTATACATTTACAATCACTAATACTTGTTCTTCATATGCTGCTTATGAAATACAATTAGAAGTATTACAATCATCAACTTTAAAAAGCGAACACTTAAAGATCCAATTAAACGACGAAGAGCCAGTTCTTTTAAGTAGTTTAGATGTCGGTACTCCAAAATTGGCGGAAGGAAATACAGCTTTTGTTCTAAAAAACGGTATCTTAAACTTAGAAGAAGAAAAAACATTTACACTTCGTGTTTGGCTTGATAGTACTGTTACAACTGAAACGGAAGGCGTCCAAAACACTACTTGGAGTGCCAAAATAACAATTAATACAAGTTATACAACCGAAGAACCAAAATATTGTGATGCAAATCCAAATACAGGAGCATGCCAAATATTAGCTCAAGG
>CALVMI010000108.1 GCA_944345045.1 uncultured Bacilli bacterium
GAAATTGTAATTGGACTAATTTGATACATCTCAATAAACATCTTGGTAATTGCTTCGACAATGGTTGTTTTTCCTGTTCCGGGGCCACCCGAGATAATCGATACGGGGTTTTCTAAAGCTTTTTTGATTGCTTCTTCTTGTTCATGATTATATTTTACTTCTAAGACTCTTTCTAATTCTTGAAGATGTTCGGAAAATTTCTTTAATTCTTTTTTTGGATAAGTAAGTTTGCGATGCAAAATGTGGGCGATTTCTTCTTCCATACGAGCATATTTGGCCAAGTAAATTTGATTATCTAAAAACACTACTCTTTCATTAGCCTCCAACTCTTTTAAAATGCTTTCTACTTCTTCTTCATCTAGTAAAAGTTTAAAATAGCTTTTTAAAGCATCGGCTATTTCATAAAGGTAAGAGTATGTGTCGCCACTCGTGGCACATCTTCTTTCCATCGCTTCAATCGTACATTCTAATTTTCTTGTTTTAGAATAGGCATCATGATCTTGTAAGTACAAGCGATCTAATTTATCAAAAGAAATGGTTTCTTTAAAAGAATAAATATTTTCTTCTAAAAAAATAAGAGTTTTATCATGATAAATATTTACGAGTTTTGTAGCTTCAGCTATACTAAATCCTTTATTTTTTAAAGCAAGTAACATATCATCTACTTGCGAGTGTGCCAAAATACTTAAATAAATACTTGAAGCTTTTTTGGCAGTCATTCCTGGTACTAACAAAAGATTTGCTTCATTTTCCTTAATTTTTTTTAAGGCATCCTCACCAAGAGTTTCAACAATTTGTTTAGCTGTTTTTAAACCACAGCCTTTAATTAAAGGACTAGATAAAAAATCAATGACCGCATCTTTTCCTTCTGGCATTTTTTTATCATAGCTTTCAAATTTAAATTGGTAACCATAACGTTCGTGTTTTAGATAGACTCCCGTTAGTTCATAGACCTCCTCGTCATTTGGATCTATTATTAAACCGGTAATCGTAATAGTTTTATTAACTAAATCGGTTAGTTCTTCCTCATTTGTCTCACGAACGCGAAAGGTTCCAACAAAAAAACCCGAATCACTATGAAAGATTGTCGACTTTATTTTTCCCGAAATTTTTTGCATGAATCGTCACCTTCTTTATTGTAGCACATTTTGGAAAATAAAAAAAACATCATAAAGATGCTTACAACATTAATTATGATATCCTTTTAAATACAAGCGATATAACAAATCGTCATAATAAGAATTAATTGCAATATCGCGATTTTGTTTAGCTAAGGCAATTTTTTGCCATAAAGCATATAATTCTTGATACTCGCTAATGTTTTTCCTAATTACTTCTTCTTTTTTGCCTTCATTAATATGAGCATATATATCATTTAAACTTTGCATAATAAATTGATCTAAAAATTGAAAATTTACTCTGCCGATCGATAAAATTTCTCTTTTGCCACACCTTATAAAAGGTCTGGTCATTTCTATTTTAAAAGAAATATTAGGATTATAACGAACCATTCCTAAAAAGGTATTGCCATCAAAAAATTGCATTTCTTGTAACTCCGAAGTTTGAAACATTTTCCTCACCTTTTATTCTTCAAAAATATTGTACCAAATAATTTTAAAAAAAGAAAGATGTCTTTCTTTACTTTTCAAGAATATAATTGGTAACACTACCTAATAAAATGCCGTTTTCTACTTTATCTAAATGCACAAGAAGACAAGTGTTATTCGGAATGTTTTGATGAATTTTTACTTTTAGATAATTAGAAGTTGTTCCCATACTTTCTTCACCACTTTTTTCAATCAAAACTTCTAGATTTTGACCTAAAAACTTTTTAGCATAGGCATCTTCTAGTTCATTTGATAGACTAACTAATCTTCTACTTCTTTCATGTTTTTCTTTTTCTTCTACTTGATGAGGCATTATACTTGCTTTCGTATGATTTCTTTTAGAATACGGAAAAACATGAACTTTACTAAAAGCAATTTCTTTTATTGTTTCTAGCGTTTTTTTAAATAGTTCTTCTGTTTCATATGGAAAACCAACAATAACATCTGTGGCAATAGAAATATTTGGTCTTATTTGACGAATTTTTTTGATGATTTTTTTATATTCTTCAATCGTATATTTGCGATTCATTTTTTCTAAAATCGGATCTGTTCCTGATTGAAGAGGAATATGTAAGTGATCGCAAATTTTAGGATTGTTTGCTAATTCCCTTAAAAATTTGTCATTTAATTCTGTCGCCTCAATAGAAGATATGCGAATTCTTTTTAAACCTGATATTTTACTTACTTCATGAATTAGGTCTGTTAAATCATGGCCATCACTAAAATAAGAGCCTGTGTGAATACCAGTAAAAACAATTTCTTGATGACCATTTTTTACTAACGTATCCACTTCTTGTAAAACCGTTTTAAAATCTTTATGTCTAATACTTCCTCTAACGATTGGAATTACACAGTAACTACAAAAATTATCACAACCATCTTCTATTTTGACAAATGCTCTTGTATGAGTTTTGAATTTGGCAATCTGCATATCTTCAAAAGGCAGTTTTCTTTCTTTAGAAATAAATATATAAGGCTTTTTTGTTTGTAAAAATTCTTCAAGCAAGGAAACGATTTGACTTTTTTCTTGATTACCAAGTAATATGTCTACGCCTAATTCTTGATAAGACTTCTCATCATTTTGGCTTGAACAACCACAGACCACCAAAATAGCTTTAGGATTTTCTCTTTTAAAATGCCGAACCATTTTTAAAGATTTATGATCAGCAGCATTGGTGACACTGCAAGTGTTTACAATAACAATATCTGGTTTTTCTTCATCATATGTATAATCATTTGCCAAAAGTTTTTCTTTCATCATTTCTGATTCGTAAGCATTTACTTTACAGCCAAGTGTATAGATTTTAAATTTCATAAATTCACCCCAAAAAAAAGTTACATATATTTTAACACGTAACTTTTAATTTAACAATTCATTTAATTCTTTTAAAGCTTTTAAGAATGCTTCTTCTTTTTCATAAGAAAATAATTTTGAAGATGTCGGGATACTATCTACTTCTACTTTAGGCTCTTTTGGTTTTAACTCAAATTCCATAACCGAATTTTCTTCTTTTCTTTTTGGAAGTTCTAAACTTGATGTTTGAATTTTTTTGACTGGAATTACATTATCTACCAATTGTTCGTCGTCATAAGCTATTTCTTTAGAATTTGCATCGCGCACTAATTCATCATAACTAATAATAGCTCTTTTTTCTTGTTCTTCCTCATAGGCCGTCATGTCTACTAAAGGTTTGGGATTTTCATCAATCGTATTGACAATATTTTGTAAATCAATTTCTTCATTCATTAAAGGTTTTTCTATCATTTCTTCATCCACCACACTTTTTTCCTCTATTTCTGTTTCTTCATTTTTCAAAACATAGATTAAAGAAACGATTAAAATAATTAGAGTTACAACAGCTGCATATAAAATACAATCTACGATTCCGAAACTTGAAAAAATATCTATTATATCTTGCACGATGTTCATCATAGAGCTCACCTGTTATTAGTGTATCAAAAAACAAAAAAAGTAGTCAATTAATTCGACCACTTTACATAAAAGTATACACGTATATTTACACTTTGTTTATGTCAATTTAACACATATGGATCTTCAATAGTACCTTGACCAGATACTGTAACTCTTCTTGTAAGAGTGATTGTTGGTCTGACAAAGAGTTGGGAACTTTCAGCTACATCTCTAATTAAAGCTCCGTCTTTATCGACTACCATATAGGATATGATTCCATTGTTATTGGCATTTGGAGTCATCGTCCACCATGAAGCTTGTAAATCTGGAATATATAGATAATAGTTTGTATTACCTGTAGAACTTCCGCCAGCCATCGCTACTTCATCGGCAGTAAGCAAGGCAATTTTTGAAGAAACATTTGTACCACTGCAAATTGTTGTCGGCGCGTAGTTGGTAAACAGACGAATATTAGATAGATATTCAATGTTACCTAAAGAAGTAGTTTGTAAACTATTGTCATAACAGTAGTAAGTACTTACGATATTGCTATCACTCTCTTGAAGATATGATGCATACCACTCATTTAAATTTTTATAAATATTACTTGTTATAAAATCACTGCTGCCAAAGTTTTCATTCGTATTCATTGCAATTAGATTTGGAGTTGTACTATCTAACACTAATTTTACGGTATTATCTCCATTAATTCTTATGATACGCCAAGTAAGACCAGCGAAAGAAACATAATTATTGGTCACATTGCCACGGAAGTAATAGATTGAACCAAGTTCGGTGTTCATTTTAATAAGGCCTTCATTTTCCGTTGCTGGAAGATCAAAAGTAGTTAAAGCACTTTCTTTAATTTCATTTTGATTTAAAATGGTATTTGCAAAAGAGTTATCTGTTTGTAAAGACTTTACTTCTATTTCCAAAGAAAAGTTTTCGCGATCTGGATTTAAAATTTCTAAAGTATATCTGTGAGTTTCTCCAGGTAAAATAGCGATTCTAGAAGAAAGAGGTTTCACTTCTATTTGACCGATTGCTTCTCCTAAATTTGCATTGTCACTTGTTAATCGGTAAGTTGCATTATTAACGGAAGAAGATAAGTTTGTGATATCAACATCATAATAAAGTGTTGTTGCTAATTGATTGGTCACGGAAAAAGATATTTCTTTAGAAGAGTTATTTACCTCAATCGTTGTTCCATTTAAATAATTTATAGATAGTCCTTCTGTAACTTTAATAAAAGCGCTTAAATTAACTTGATTATCTAAATACATTTGATAATTAATTTGCACGCCAACTAGAAGGAAGATACATATAGCAATAACTAGTAATGTAACTTTATATTTTCCACGCATGATTATCAATCCTTTATTACTATAAGTATACGAAAAGTTCAAAAAGATGTCAATTTTTGACGCATTCTCTTGCTATTTCTTTTCACTATTTGACATGTATTTTATACTTTTTTCTTTATTTATTAAGCGATAGAGAAAGTACAAACTATAAATAACGGTAAAGAAAGATTGATAAGGAAATAAAATATCCATCATCTTTCCTTTGGCATACGGATTGATTAATAAACCTAGAGAAATCAGAATAGATGTTCCTAAAAGGAAGAAAGAGATTTTTTCTTGATAAACTTTTTCTGACAGAAAATCATCCATTATAATAAGAAAAATTGTAAATTCTAAAGGATAGAAAAGAAATGTTACTATAAAATTCCAATGAATGCTTATGCCTTGATAGACATATTCCATGCCAAGACTAAAATTTGTTTCATAAAGGGCATTTACAAATATAAAGATAAGGTATAAAAAAACGATACTACCACATAAAATTTGAAGTCCTTTTTTACTTTTAAATTTATACATTAAAAATAAAGGAATCGATGGTAACAAAAGAACTAGTAAAGTAAAGACGGTACTTATATGGGCGGAATCACGAAAAACTAGCATCCAGGAACCCATAATACTTAGTGCTCCCACAATTAATTTTATTGTTTTTTCTTTCATTCGATTTTCCCCTCCTTCATTAGTAAAGTAAGTATTTGATCATAGTAGTCATATTTTTCATAAAGCATATACATGGCTTTAACCCCGATATATTTACTGTTACTGGTTATATCAAAAGTTCTTACCACATAATCTCTTAAAGATGTTTGCATACTTTCATATGTATCCGTCTTTATATTCTCTAAGGAAATTTCTTGATCATATTTTTGTACTATTTGATAAATTGATGGCTTATAATTACGAGAATCTATTTTTAACAAAGAATTTTCGTGATTTAAATCTGCATATTCATAAATTTCTTCATACGATAAAGCTTTTTTTTGATATATTTCTTTATCTTTTACTACGTCTTTAGAAATATCTTTCACATAATTTTTTATTGAGGCATATTCTTCATCAGAAAAAATTCCTTGTTCGTTTAAAATTCGCTGAGCTTTGGTTGAAACGGCATCAAAATAATCGTAATTTCTAATCGGATCATCTTCTATATAAAGATCCGTTATCGTAACATTAACGTTTCTTGTTGGATATTTTTTTAAAAAACGATATTCGACAATTAGAAACATTCCTAAGACTAGGATCGTTAAAAGAACCATGCTTGTTTTAAAAATATAATTTATGTATTCTTTTCTTTTTGCTTTTTTACTTTCCTTTACATAAGATATGGTATGTAAAATTGTTTCATCGGACATGCTTTTACTTTTTTCCCCATTTAATAAAGAAGAAAGGGATACTCCTAAAATATTAGCTAATGGTTCTAACAAAGAAATATCTGGACAACTTAAACCTCGTTCCCACTTAGATACAGCCCGATCCGTAATATGAAGCTGATTAGCTAATTCTTTTTGGGTCAAGCCTTTTTCTTTTCTAAGTTTGCTAATAAACTTTCCCATTTTTTCCATATCCATTTTTTCTACCTTCTTTCCCTTTCATTAAAGCATAAAGTTTTAAAAAAAGAAACAAACTGTTAGTTGAAAAACGGTTTTTAAAATAAAAAAGAGGAACATTTTCTTTGGATTTGTTTCCTCTTTTAGCATTTTTTCTATGAATTATTCTGATCTTCTCTACGGCTTTTTAAATAATCTTGTAATGATAAAGCGACTTCTTTAGGTAAAATTTTGGTTAATTCTTCTAAAGAGGAATTTTCCATTTTTGTAACACTTCCAAATGTTTTAATCAGTTCTTTTTTTCTTTTTGCTCCAATACCTGGAATATTATCTAAAACGCTTGAAATACTTCCTTTGCTTCTAACCGTTCGATGATAAGTAATGGTATATCTATGCACCTCATCTTGCATTCTTGTTAAGTAATGAAACACATTGGAATCTTTTGGAATTTCTACTAATTCTAACGTATCGCCGTCAACTAAATCGTTGGTTCTATGTTTATCATTTTTCTTTAAACCGCATACTTTAATAGGTAAATTTAATGCGTCTAACACTTCTTTACAAGCATGAATTTGGCCGATGCCTCCATCGACAATAATTAGATTTGGTAATTCTGTTTTTTCTACTAAAGCTCGTTGATACCTTCTGTAAATTACTTCTCTCATCATGCCATAATCATCGTTTTTATCAAAACTAATTTTATATTTTCGATATTCATTTTTAGCTGGAACGCCATTTTTAAAAACAACCATGCCGGATACGCTCCAATCACCAAATAAATTGGAGTTGTCAAACAAATCGATGCGATCTAAGGTATCTAAATGTAAAAGTTTTCGTAATTCTTCGTTTGCTTCTTCCGTAAAATATTCTTTTTTCAAAACGAGTTCCAATTCGTTTTCTAAATTAATTTTGGCGTTTTCAGTTGCCATTTCGACGAGCTTTTTCTTCTGTCCTTTTTGAGGGACAATCAGTTTATTTTCAAAATAGCTTTGTAAAACTGTTGAAGCAAGTTCTTCGGAAACTAAAATTTCTTTTGGAATTTCATGTTTTGCATAAAATCTTGTAATATAAGAATCCATTTCTTCTTCTAAATCACTTACGACGGGAAATAAGTCAGTGTGTCCTCCTACAATTTTGCCATTGCGAATAAACAAAATTTGAACTGAAATATAACCATTATTGAAATAATAGCCAATGCAATCACGGTTTGTTAAATCTTGCAAAGTAATCTTTTGTTTATCTAAAACGATATTAATATAATCTAGTTCTTTTTTGAGTTCAAGGGCAAGTTCAAAATTTAAAGCTTTACTATAACTTTCCATTTTCTCCAGAATTTTGTCTTTTAATATCTTATCATTACCATTTAAAAATCCTAAAATGTCTTCTTGCATTTGAGCGAGTTTTTCTTGATCAATGTTTTTTTCACAATATCCTAAGCACTCTCCGATATGATAGTAAAGGCAAACTTTTTTCGGATTTCCTTCACATTTTTTTAACGGATAAAGTCTGTTTAGTAAATTGACAATTCTTCTAGCTGCATAAGCATTTGGGTAAGGCCCAAAAAGTTTTTTGTGATCTTTTTTACGAATTTGTAAATATCTTGAAACTTTAAGTTTGGGATAAGGATGTTCAATATATTCAATGTAAGGATAACTTTTATCATCTTTTAACAAAACATTATATTTAGGATTATATTGCTTTATTAAATTAATTTCTAATAACAAAGACTCCAATTCGGTCGCGGTTACAATATAAGTGAAATCTGCTATCTCACTAATCATTTTGGCTGTCTTGCCTGTTTGCGTGCGATTAAAATAAGAATTTACACGTCGATGAAGGTTTTTGGCTTTACCAACATAAATAATTACACCATCTTTGTTGCGCATTTGATAACTTCCTGGTTTATTTGGTATTTGAGCTAATTTTTCTTTGAACATGATACCACCCCATTTCTTTTTTTTCTTATTTATTGTATCATAAAATTAGGTGATTTATGTGAAACTTTTACATAGAGCGGAAATAGAAGTTAAAAAATCTAAGTTTCTTTCGTATTACTATGAGTTAACAAGTAAAGAAGAAGCGAAAGAAATTTTTGAAACTTTAAAAAAAGAACACAAAAAAGCTAGGCATATCCCCTATGCTTATATTTTAGAGAATACCGCGGCAAAAAGCGATGACAAAGAACCAAGTGGAACGAGCGGAATGCCTATCTATCAGGTTTTGGAAAGAAAACAAATTAAAAATCGAGGTGTTTTTGTCGTTCGGTATTTTGGCGGGGTTAAACTTGGGGCTTCTGGGCTTACAAGAGCCTATCGCGCGGCTGCGGAAATGGCCATCAAAGAGTAACAGAAGTTTTTATTTATATAAGAAAAATGGGAAAAAAGATTGTCAAGCGCTAAAAAATCTGTTAAAATTATATACGACTTATCAAAGAAAGGAGAAAAGTATGGCTAATATTAAGAGTTCTAAAAAAGCAATTAAGACTATTGCTAAAAGAACAGAGAACAATCATGAACTAAAAGCTCGTGTAAAAAACTGTATTCGTAATTGTGATAAAGCAATCGAAGCTGGAGATAAAGAAAACGCTCAAAAACTCCTTGCTGATGTACAAAAATATATGGACCGTGCTTTAAGTAAAGGTCTAGTAAAAAGAAATACTGCTGACCGTCAAAAATCAAGATTGGCGAACAAAGTTAAAGAAATGGCTTAATAAAAACCATTTCTTTTTTTATAATTTTAACATTTTTTTCATTACATTTTGTTTAGCTAAATCAAAAGTTCTATCATCATTTGTTTGATGAAAATAATAATCAAGACGTTCTTTATCTATTTGTTCGTCTAAAATAAAATTTCTTAAATTGATGGCAAAATATAAATAACTTTCAATGACTTCTTTTTCTAACGAACTATTAAAATAACGAAGCTCTACTGTATCATTAGTAAAACGAATACAATGAAGTTTATCGGTTAGTTTTACATATTTTTCTTGTTCTAGCATCTTTTTTACAAATTTCAATTTTAAAGGTCGTGCGGAAAATAAAAATGTATCTCTTATTTTTTCATCTCTTCCTTTAGCTAGATCAAATATTTCATTTTGAAAAGTATAAAGAAATTTTAATAAAAGTTGTTTTTTCTCCCAGGAATCTAAAAAATTTTTGTCTAAATGAATATGAAAGCCTGCTTCGTAAGAGTTTGGAAGAAGATAAGCTCCCTGTTCTTTTAAGATATTTAAATAATATGCGGTTTCTTCTTCACAAGTTTGCCAATTAGTGAAAATTGGTGAAATCAGTTCACCCCCAAGATAATCTATTGTAGTATCTCTTTGATCAATTACACTAACATCTTTTTCGTCTTTTAAATGAAAATGATCATATGAAACGTCTTTTTCTTTTTTATATAAAGGTATATTATATGTTTTCGATAAATTTAATAATGAAGCTCCTTTAAATTCTAATTCATAACCTAATGGCAACATAAAAATCCCCCTTCACTTAGTGTCTAATTATACCACAATTTTTAAGAAAAAAGAAATTTGAATTGATGTCCCAACATATATTTGATAAAATGAAAGAGTGATGAAGCCATGAAAAGAACGTATAAAAATATCTTAATTCCTCTTATTTGTTTATTCATTTTATTTTTTGTTGTGTTAAATGCTAATAATTGGAGTGACTTTTTGGTTGATCACACTTTAAATGATCCCGAAATATACGTTCCTACTTCTAATGGATACCATAAAGAAACTTCTTTTCAATTTATAAAAGATACAAATGATTTTATGCCTTTTAGTAAGGGAGATTTAAAAAATATTTATTACACTATTGTAAATAACGGTTGGAAAGAATTTACTTTTTATTGTCCTAGTGAATATACAAGTTGCTTAGAAGATGTTAAAGAAATCAGTAATGACCAAGATTTATTAACCCATTTAAATAATTATGTTCACCCTTATAATGGTTTTTCTAATGTCAAAACAATTATTAGTGAAGCCGGAGATATCACTGTAGAAATCGATTATTTTTATACAGAAGAACAAATTAAAGAAATCAACGAAAAAGTCGATGAAATATATAAGGAAATTATTACGAATGACATGGATCTTTATACAAAAATTTTAACGATTCATGATTATATTATAAATAATACTAAGTATGATGTTGAAAGAAACAATGAAGGAGACAGTATATATCACTCTTATATAGCTTACGGTCCTTTAATTGAAGGATATGCAACTTGTAATGGGTACACGGATGCGATGGCTTTGTTTTTAGAAAAAATGAATGTTCCTAATTTTAAAGTAGCTATGACACCCGATGGTCAAAGTCAAGCAGAAGGTCATGTTTGGAATGCCGTTTATATAGATGATAAATGGGTACACCTTGATCTTACATGGGATGATCCTGTTAGTAGTGATGGTACTGATTATTTACAGCATAAATATTTTTTAATTACTACTGATCAACTTGAAGAAATTGATACTTCTGGAGAAGTTCAAGTAACTGAACATGAGTTTAAACCAAATATTTATCCAGAATTAAAAAACAGAAAGTGATTCATAAAGCTTTCTGTTTTTTTATATATTCTTCTACTTCACTAATCGTATTTGTAAAATTTTCATAATCAACTTGAAACCATTTAACAGGTAATTGATGACGAAAGAAAGTGTATTGTCTTTTAGCGTAATGTCTTGAATTTTTTTGAATTAAAGAAATTGCCTCTTCTAAAGGAATTTCACCATCCAAATATTGATAAAGTTCCTTATAACCTATTCCCGTTTCCAAAGATTTACTATGGATATTTTGATCATAAAAAGTTTTTACTTCATTAAGAAGGCCTTCATTCATCATTTTTTCTACACGTTGATCAATAATTTGATATAATTTTTCTCTTTCGGTTGTAAGGCCAATAAATAAAGCATCATATAATGGTACTGGTTTTACAATATCCGTATTTTCTTTTTCTAAAAAACGAATGAGTCTCTTACGATTATTCACGTGGATATTACAAGTTTTATCCTTTTTTAAACATTGGGCTAATAACTCTTCATTACTGTATTTCGAATAATCTTTTTTTTCTTTTGTTTCTGCTGGGAAACGATAATCAAATAAAGCTGCTTTTAAATAAAGACCTGTGCCACCTACAAAAATAATATTTCTATTTTTAAATTTTTTCAGAAGTTTTCTAGCATCTTTTTGATAATCAGCAACGGTATAATTTACAAGCGGATCAACAAAATCAAAAAGATAATGTTCTATTCCTTCTTTTTCGTTTTCTTTAATTTTTGCTGTTCCAATATTT
>CALVMI010000109.1 GCA_944345045.1 uncultured Bacilli bacterium
CTCGTAGAAAAGCTTTAGCTTTTGTTCATAATGATAATGAAGTAGTAAGTAAAGTATTTAATGAACTTGCTCCTAAGTATCAAGATCGTAACGGTGGTTATACAAGAATTATTAAAATTACTGAACGCATTGGAGATGACGCTTTACAAGTTCGTTTAGAACTAGTTTAATATAGGTTCAAGATTTTCTTGAACTTTTTAATTTATTAATTTAAGGCGCATGGATGCGTCTTAATTTTTAGTAAGACGCAAAAAAGGTAAAAAATGCGTCTTATTTTTTGAATAATAATAGAATTTATTGAATAAGACGCAAAAATGTGATATAATGCGTCTTAGAGGTGATGGTATTATGCAATCTTATCAATTCAAAGCACTTCCTTTTGAGATTGAAATTAATTATAACAAAATAGCAAAACAATTATTGCTAGCCAATGCTAGTGTTTCAAAATTTGATGGTATGCTTGAAGAAACTTCTATTAATAAAGAATTATTTCTTAATCCTCTTACTAAAAAGGAAGCAGTTTTGAGTTCTAAAATCGAAGGCACTCAAGCTACTCTAACAGAATTCTTGGAAATTGAAGCTGATAATGGAAAAAGTGTCAGTACTTCTATGTATGATGATTTTATCGAAATTTTAAATTATAATAAAGCTATGAATTATGCTGAGTCGGAACTTAATGATAAAAACACTATTACTTTGTGGATGATTCGTAATATTCATAAAATTTTATTAAATGGTGCTCGAGGAAAAGATAAAAGTCCTGGAGAATTTCGAACTGATCAAAATTGGATTGGAAAACCAGGAAGTACTATTTTAGAAGCGACTTTTGTTCCGGTAGCACCAGAGCACTTATTGGAAGCACTAGAAAATTTTGAAAATTATATATCTTCTTATAATGAACAATCTGCCCTTGTTCAAGCTGCAATTATTCATGCTCAATTTGAAAAAATTCATCCTTTTAAAGATGGTAATGGCCGTATCGGAAGAATATTAATACCGTTATTTTTATATTATAAAAAAGTTATTAGTCGTCCCGTATTGTATGTCAGTGAATTTTTAGAAAAACACCGAGAAGAATATTACGATAAATTGAATTCTATTGATGATCCAGATGGGTGGATTAACTGGATTTTGTTTTTTTTGAAAGCAGTAGAAACACAGGCAAACCAAAATATTGCTAAAATAAAAAAATTACAAGACTTATATGTTGATTATAAAAATGTTATTAATGATGTTTTAAATACTAAAAATAGTATTTATATTTTGGATGCTTTATTTAAACATCCTATCTTTAAAAGTTCGACATTATATGAAACAATTTCCAAGAATTGTTCTATTGATCCTAGTACTGTGGATAGATATATTCGAAAACTGGTTCAAAGTGGTGTTATTCATTCCGATTATGAAAAAGACCGTCATAAAAAATATTATTTTCAGGACTTGTTAGATGTTATTCAATAATTAAGGCGCATGGATGCGTCTTAAATTTTAATAAGACGCAAAAAAGGCAAAAAATGCGTCTTATTTTTTAAAAGAAGTAATATTTTATTTTAAACTGTTCAATAAAAAGGTTGATAAGAAAGCTTTGCTTTTTTTCTTATTGGTGATAAAATAGTATTCACTTTTAGAGGTGTTTACCATGAATAAAATTAATCAAAAAGCTTGTTCATTTTTGCAAATTGTATCAGAAATGGATCATAAAAATATACAGAAAGTTATAGATGTATTACGGGGAAAACCTATTTTATATTTGTTTGAAGATTTTGAAACTTTAGATGAGTGTTTTAAAAATTCTTTTTTTACGGAAGAGCAAAAAGGACAAATATACTATCAAATTCTTGAAGCAAATTATAAAGTTTTAGAGAATATAAAAACTATGTTTAATACAAATCGTTTTAAAAAAGATACGGAAGAAATGGGAATTCATGATATTCGCTTTGATCAAGATGGAAATTTTAGTTATATTGCCTTGAATGAACAAGATAAATTAGTCAGTAAGTTTGTTTTAGAAAAATATTTTGCAACATATAATCAATATGTTTGGAAACTAAAACAAAATTATGAGCTTTTCTTTAAAGTTTTTTCTTCAAAAAATCATGACTTGCATCAGATTCTTAATATTTTAAAGAATATAAATATTCCAAAAGTAATACGAAGTTCTTTATTAAGTTATTATAATTCCAAGTCGTTGGAGATACCTAAGAAAGAGAATAAAGTAGTGCCAGTTGTCAAAAAAGAAGAAGTGTCAGAAGTTGTTGTTTCTAAAAAGAATTTAAAAAAGTCTTTAAAAGAATATTATGATGAAAAGGATCCTTTGAAAGAATTTGATTATATTTATTATAATAAATTAGTTGAACTTTTAAAGAAACTTAATTATTCAGAAAATCAAGTGAAAAATATTATGAGCACAGTTTATCGTAATCATATTGAAAATTTTTCTTATTATTTATATGTATATCAGAAATATCAGTTTATGTTTCCGGAAGATTATATTTTACAAGAATTCCAAATTGCTTTTCAAAATCTTTTTATAGCTAATGAAGAAGACTATCTTTTTTATAAAGAATATTTGTTAGAGTTAATTCAAAAAATGGAAGGTGAACTTTTTTATTCTTTTGAGTACGATTTAAAAAGAGTTTATACAAAAACAAATTAATATTTCTTGAAATCTATGTTTTCTATTGCAAATTGAACACTTCATTGCGATTTTAAAAAACTTTTGTTATACTTGATAATGTAAGAAAGAAAGTGATTTTTTATGAAAAAGAAAACAATTTTAACCGGGATAAGACCAACAGGTAATTTGCATTTTGGTCATTTATTTGGTGCTGCTCAAAATTGGCTTTCTTTACAAGATGAATATGACTTTTATTTAGAAATTGCTGACGTTCAAGCTTTGACAGATAATTTTTCTAATCCTCAGAAGGTTTATGATAGTGTATTTGAACTTGCAAGCGATTTATTAAGTATTGGTATTGATCCTAAAAAGGTACATTTATTTATTCAATCTCAAATACCAGAAATTGCTGAATTAACGGTTTTTTATTCTAATTTGGTTACGATGGCTAGATTATATCGTAATCCGACTGTTAAATCTGAAATAGCTCAGAAAAAAGCTTTATTTGGTAACGATGGTGAAAGTGTTACATATGGGTTTGTTGGATATCCAGTAAGTCAAGCTGCTGATATTACGGCATTTAAAGGAGAACTGGTTCCAGTAGGAGAAGATCAACTTCCTTTAATTGAACAGTGTAGAGAAATTGTTAGAAAATTTAATTCTATTTATGGCGATGTATTAATAGAACCAGAGGCGTTTTTGTCTAAGACACCTAGAATTAAAGGCCTTGACGGCAATGAAAAAATGGGAAAAAGTTTGGGAAATGCTATATTTCTGGTTGATGATGATGAAACCATTCATAAAAAAGTTATGAGTGCGGTTACCGATCCTCAAAAAATCAAAAAAGATGATCCAGCTAATCCAGATATTTGTATGGTATATTATTATCATAAGTTAGTTAATCAAGAAAATTTGAACACAGTTTGTCAAGAATGTAAAGCTGGTAGTCGAGGATGTGTTCAGTGTAAAAAAGAACTTATTCAAAAAATGAGTGAATTTTTACATGACTTTAGAAAAAAGAAGCAATATTACAGAGATCATCCAGAAGAAGTTTTAGCTATTTTAGAACAAGGAACAAAAGAAGCGAGAGAAAAAGCTATTGAAACGACTAAAGAAGTAAAAAAAGTTATGTATATTGATTACTTTGGAGGAGAAAATTAATGGCTTTAAAAAGGGGTGAATTGTGGATAATTCCTGATGAAAAGCAGATTTTAAATGAAGAATTTCATAAGGAAGTATATAAGGGAGCTTCTCATACAGACGACGTGATTCGATTTGCTAAAGAATATGATCTTCCAGTGCAAATTTTGACAAATGATTATCATGATGGTCCATGTAAGATTGCTCAGTTAGGACACCTAGTTGTGAAAACAGAAGAAGATATGTCTTTATTTATTCTTTATTTACCAGACGTTCTTACGGAAAGATATGGCTTTTAGATCATCGATATTTGTTCATGCAATTTGTTACTATTGGTGCTTATAGTTTTACTTCTAATGGTTGGATAAATTTAGTTGGCTTTAATGCTATAAAAAATGAATTTGTTTCCAAGTATAAAAGATATAAAGAAAATCAAGTTTCTATGGGTAAGTAATTAAAATAATTATATAAATCAAAAAAGTTATCCCTTATGTGGATAACTTTTTTTCAATAAATGAGACGATTTCATAAATGATGAAGGATAGAAGAATTAAAACAAGAATTCCCGTCATTACTAAATTTAAATTGAATACTTGTGTACCATAGATGATTAAATAACCTATTCCTTTTTTGCTTACCAAGAATTCTCCCATAATAACTCCAATTAATGTCATTGAAATATTGATTTTTAAAGATGAAATGATTGTTCGTTTGGATTCGGGAATAATTAAATATCGTAAGATTTGTTTTTTGTTGGCACCAAAAGATTTTAAAAGTTTTATTTTCATTTCATCTACACCTTGAAATCCATTATAGATATTCATAATACTTACGATTAAATTAATTAGTAAAGCCATGACAATAATGGATTTTGTATTGGCTCCTGCCCATATAATAATAATTGGCCCTAAAGCTACTTTTGGTAAACTATTGATCATAGTTAAGAATGGATCAATTATTTTGGCTAATATTGGAAATTCATAGAGAATAATAGCTATGACAAAGCCAGCAGAAATTCCGATTGTAAAGGCCAGTATTGTTTCATAAAGGGTCGTTAGAATGTGTTCCCATAATTCACCAGTAATAATAAGCCCTTGTAGAGTTTCCATAATACGACTCGGACTTGAAAAAATAAAAGAATTAATAATTTTATTTTGAGCAAGATATTCCCATCCGAGAAAAAAGCCTATGACAATCAAAAATTGAACAAAAATAATAAAGAATTTTTGCCTTTTTTTCTTTTTGATAATACTTTTAGCTTGTTCAGACATTGATATCTAAATCCTTCCATATTTGATTATAGTAATCTTTAAATTCTGGGGCTTTACGATTTTCTATTGGATTTTTTTTATTTGTTAAATGAATATCATAAATTTTTTTAACATAACATGGCCTTTTAGATAAGACAACAATTCTATCAGACATACTGATAGCTTCAGCTATGTCGTGTGACACCATGATTGTTGTTATATTTTCTTTTTTGATAATGTTAAAAACATCATCACTTACGGCAAGCCTAGATTGGTAATCTAAAGCACTGAATGGTTCATCTAACAATAAAATATCTGGCTTAATAGCAAGCGTTCTAATTAGGGCTACTCTTTGTTTCATACCGCCAGAAAGTTCACTAGGCTTTTTATTCATAAATTCTTCTAATTTATATTTTTTAAATAATTCTTTTACATATTCTTGATTTTCTATAGTATCTTTTTTTTGAATTTTAAGACCTAATAAAGCGTTTTGATAAATGGTTAACCATGGAAATAAAGCATCATTTTGGAGCATGTAACCAATCACGGGATTTTCTTTATGAAATTGGAAGAAACCAGAAGTAGCGGTGTCTATTCCGGCTAAAATACTTAAAAGTGATGATTTACCACAGCCACTTGAACCAACTAAAGTGAGTATTTCTCCTTTATGAACTTGTAAGGTTATATCTTTAATGGCTTTGATTTCTTCTTTGTCAGTGATGTAATTCTTGGTAATATGATGAATTTCTAAAAGATTATTCATTTACGATATTGTTAATTAAATCTTCATATGGTACATAATTTTCTAATAAATCATTTTCGATCATTAGATCTTCTAAGTTTTTAAAATATTCTTCTTTAATAAATGTTGTATCTAACCAAGAGTCACTTTCTTTGTAGCGTTTTACTATTTGCTCTAGATCTTCTAAACTGGTATCAGGAAATTGTGGTAGGATTACTTCGGCAATGGTTTTGGCATCATTATTTTTTACAAATTCCAAACCTTTATTTATAGCACTCGTAAACTTCTTTATGGTTTCCTCATTATTTTCAATATAACTTTTTTTGGCATAGAAAGCAGTATATGGCATCTCACCCGAAAGTTCACCGATAGAGGCAACTACATAACCATATCCTTCTTTTTCAAGTAAGGTTGCATTTGGTTCAAATAAATTGACAAAATCTCCTGTTCCGCCAATAAAAGCTCCTGAAAGTGATGCAAAATCAATTGAATAGTTTAAATTTACCTTAGAAGCATCTATTCCAGCATTTTTCAAAGCATTTAGAAAGTTTAAAGCGGGCATTCCACCTTGTCTACCAACTAATACTTCTTTTCCTTCTAAATCACTCCATGTAAAGTCTTCATCTTTACTAATAATAAATTGACCATCTCTTTTTGTAAGGCCGGCAAATGTAACAAGATAGTCTTCTTCGCCACCCGTATATACATAGATTGCACTTTCTGTTCCTGCAAAACCGATTTCGACATCACCAGATAAGACAGCCGCGGCTACTTTATCTGCGCCTGGTGTTAAGAGTAGTTCTACTTCAATTCCTTCCTCTTCTAAATATCCATTTTCTATAGCGACATAAAGTGGAGCATAGAACGCACTGTGAGTTACTTCGGCTAAATTGATTTTTGTTAAACCGTTTTCCTCGTCTTTTGGAGTTACAAAGACATAAATTACTCCAATGACTGCGATAAGAATAATAGCACTTATGGCAGCGATAATTTTCTTTTTCAAACAAATTCCTCCTTTTTGTTTCCATGGTAGTTTATGAAAATATTTATAAAACAGTTCTTATATAAACCTAGTTATTAACTAAAACATTCGATGTGTAAAGTTGTTATTTTGTTTACATTTTTAGACATTTTTCTTTACTTTTTTTGATGCTATTTTGTGAATTTTTATAGGTTTTATGGGCAAAAAAATGTCAAGATCTTTTTTTGAAAAAGTGGTTTACAAAAAAAAGTAATTTTGCTATAATTATTTCAGAATAAAGGGAGTGTGACTTAAGTCATGACAGTAAATACAGAAGTTTTATTAGATAAATTATATAATTTGCGTGGTTCTGATAGTGACATTTTAAAAGAAATGGATCGTCAAAAGAATAAGGCAGAACAAACACGAGACAGAACTACCGAAGAAAAAGCCAAACTTCAAAAAGATATTGCTAATTTAAAACAGCAAAGAGAAGAATTGGAAGATCAAGGTGAAAAATTCAAAGAGGTGTTGCAAGGAATTCATCGTGAAGATTATGCAACAGTTTTAGATCGTCTACGTATTGATTTTGATCCTAAAAATTTATTGGAAAAACTTGATAAAAATCTTCCAAGAACGATTGATACGGTTGAAAGAGATACGAAAAAAGCTGAAGATGAACTTGTCAAAGTAGAAGAAGAAATGAATACAGCTATTACAACGATTGAAGAACTTGGTATTCGTAAAGATGCGGCTTTAGCTAATCAAGAAAAACTAAATGAATATTTTGAGCTTGCTTTAGAAGGTCACATTAATATCACACGTGATTCTATCACTTCTTTATTAGAAGAGTTTGGTTTTAATGAAGCTGAACAAAGAGAAACGGCTAAAATTTTGATGTTCCCTGAAGATGCTTTATTTGCATATGATGCAAAAGTTAAAGCTAAAGATAAAGCAGGAAAATCCATATCAGAAGTTATCCAAGAAGCTAAAACAATGAGTCCAGAAGTAGAAGAAGAACCTGTGAGTCCAGTAGAAGATACACCTGTGTATTCTTTTGAAGAAGAGTCTTCTGAAACTTTTGATACAGACGACATTAAAACAACAGTTATTGATACATTAAAAGATTGTGGTATGGATTACTTAGATTTTACAAGTGAAGAAATTGATGATTTAATTCGTAATTTTGATGAACAAACAGTACGTGATAATATCGAACTTATGAATTCTAAAAATATTTCTTTAGATGTTTTTGTTCATCATATTAAGATGATGTATGATAAAGAACTTCGTAGAAAAATGGAACTTTTACTAAGCGTTGGTAAAGAAACAATGGATATCTATTTAAATCCAAATGTTCTTGTAAAATATAATTATGCAGAATTAGAACGTGTTATTTCTGTGATTAGAGCAAATGGAATGAATCCAAAAGAAATTCCATTGATGGCTTATTAAGGAGGAAGAAATATGGAGAACGTAATTAAGCTTATTCGCAATAATGAAGAATGTACTCAAACACAACTTTCTTTAGCTAGCATCGATGCTTCTTTATCTAAAGGAACTTTTGATGTTTTGAACTTTTGCAATGAAAAGGGCATTGATACTTCAAACTTTCTTGCCACAGCTCGTTTGTTTCAAGTAGCAGATGTTTTAAATGATTTTTGGCATATGTGTGTAGGTAATGGCGAGGATATGAATGAATTAAGAAATCCAGATGTTTTATATAAAAAATGTGTTAGTTATATAAAAAGTACGGGAGGAAAGTAAAATGAAATTTTTAGAAAAGTTACATTTCACGAAAGAAGAAATAGATGAATTTGAAAATACAACTGCCGATGTTATGCTAGATACTTTAGCAAATTCTCGTAAGCTTGTTTTAGCAAATGGAAATTATTTACTTGATTTAGGTGTTAAGAATTTTAAAGAAATTTTTCAAAATTATTATGAGTTATTTTTACTTGATCATAGTAATTTTGTAGATATTTTTAATAAATATGATCGTGATGATTTAATTGAAAAACTAGCTAAAAATGTAGCTATTGTTGAATATTTATAAGTTTTGAGTGTGAGTTGTTGAATTTTTTCTATAAATATGATACTATTTTTTTGTAATATGACAAATAATCGTGTACACGTAAGTGTTTATATTACAAAATTTTTTTCTTTTCTTGGTCAAAGCAAGAAGGATTTTTAAGAATAGTTCTCGTTAGAGAGAATCTATTCTTTTTCTTTGGAATAAAATGTGTTATAATCGTTTTAGAAAGGGCTGATAGCATGAAAATTTATAATACTTTATCTCATCAAGTTGAAGATTTTATTCCGCATGAAGAAGGTAAAGTAAAAATGTATACATGTGGGCCTACTGTTTATAACTATGCTCACATTGGTAATTTAAGAACTTATATTTTCGAAGATATTTTAGAGAAAACATTAAGATATCTTGGATATGAGGTTACGCGATGTATGAATATTACTGATGTTGGGCACTTGTCAAGTGATTCTGATTCTGGAGAAGATAAAATGGTCGCGGGTGCGAAGAAAGAACACAAAAGTGTTTTAGAGATTGCGAAGTTTTATACGGAAGCTTTTAAAAGTGATACGTCAAAGCTTAATATAGCTTGGCCAGAGATTGTGTCACCAGCTACAGAAAATATTCCCATGTATTTTAAGATGATTCAAAATCTACTTGATAAGGATCTAGCTTATATAAGTGGTGGAAATATTTATTTTGATACTTCTAAATTAGATGATTATTATCAACTTACAAATCATAAAGTAAATGATATGGTTGTGGGAGTTCGTGAAGGCGTCGAAGAAGATCAAAATAAAAGAAATCAAGCGGACTTTGTTTTATGGTTTACAAAATCTAAATTTGAAGATCAAGAATTAAAGTGGGAAAGTCCTTGGGGAGTAGGATATCCTGGGTGGCATATTGAATGCTCTGGTATTGCGATTTCTCATTTAGGAGAATATTTAGATATTCACTGTGGTGGTGTTGATAATATCTTCCCGCATCATACGAATGAAATTGCTCAAAGTGAAGGATATTTAGGCCATAAATGGTGTAATTATTGGGTACATGGAGAACATTTAAATGATGCGACCGGTAAAATGAGTAAAAGCAAAGGAGAATTTTTAACGATTTCTTTACTTGAAAGTAAAGGATATGATCCTTTGTCTTATCGTTATTTGTGTTTAACGAGTCATTATCGTAAGCAACTTATGTTTAGTTATGAGATTTTAGATAATGCTTCTCAAAGTTATCAAAAATTAAAATCACGTGTTCTTTCTTTAAAAAATGATGGTACGATTGATCAAAATGTTTTTCAAGAATATGATGCCAAATTCAAGGAGTTTTTAGCAGATGATTTAAATGTCGCGAATGCTCTTACCTTGTTATACGATTTATTAAAAAGTGAAGTTGATGATACAACAAAATATGCTTTAGTAAAGAGTTGGGATCAAGTATTTTCATTAAATTTAACCGTTTCAAAAGTGGTTGATAAAGATTTTGAAGAATATATTATTAAAAAAATTGAAGAACGCAAGGAAGCAAAAAGTAAAAAAGATTATGCCCTTGCTGATCAAATACGTAATGAATTGTTAGAACATCATGTTATTTTAAAGGATACAAGAGAAGGAACAACTTATGTAATAGAATAAATACCTAAGAAATTTTAGGTATTTTTTCTTTTTTTCATTTACTTTGAGGGCAGTTTTTGATATGATAAATAAGTAAGAATAGAAAGAATAAAAGAGAGGTTGATCTTTTATGCAGAAAGATATCTTAAGTAAAATCGATTTGTTAGTAGAAATGTCTGGAACGACAAATAATTATGAAACATTACAAGAAGAATTGCTTTTGTTAGAAAGAAAAATTGAGGATCAAAAAAATAAGGTTCGTGATTTAAAAAAGAGTGTTTCAGAAAATTCTTATATTAAAGCTAGCGATCGAATTATTGATGAAAATGTAAAGATTGGAATTGAAAATAAACTTGAGTACTATGAAAATAGTTTATCTAAAGTGGAAGAACAAATAGCAAAACAATTAAAAGAGGAAAAAAGAGTACATGATGAAGTATCTTCTTTAGAAAGTGAATGTAATCAAAATCAAGTGTTTTTGGAATCTTTAGAATTGAAACTTAAAACGATTGGTAGTAAAGATAAAAGTATTTATGATTCGTATGTTCATTTAATTGAAGAAACTAAACAAGATATAGAGAATGTTTCAGAAAATTTGAAAGCAGTTCGTAGTGAATATCAATCTCTTTGTGATACTTTAGATAATTTAGGAAATACAAGAGAAGATTTAGAAAATAAATTAGCTAAAGAAAAAGAAAGATTAAATGAAGTGAGTAGATTCTTGGCTAATCCTAATTCTTATGTCGATCAAACGGCTAAACAAAATGATGAACGACTTATTGATCGATTGATGGATGAATTAGAGGAAATGGAACATCGAAAATTAGAAATTTTAACGGATCCTGTTTATATTGCTCATGATGCAGTTTCTTCTTTAATGAATGATGATAATAGTGAAGCTTTAACAAAAATTAAAGAATTAGTCACGATTGTTAAAGATAAACCTTATATGGATGTGGATAAAGGAGAACTTGCTGAAATTTTAGAAAATGCGACTAGTAAAAGAGATGCTTTGGCTACTGAAATTGAAAATAAAAATTATGAAGGTCAAGCTATGGATATTGTTAATTTTCGTATTACTTATTTGGAAAAAGTGAAAAAATCTTTGGAAGAAGAAATTCTTTTATTAAAATCTAAGATAAAAAATATGGACGTGGAAGAGATTCAAGAATTATTAAATTATGTAGCTGATGCTAAAAAGACACGTGCAGAATTAAAAAATAGCATGAATGAATATCAAAAAGTAATGGATTCTAATAAAGAATTTAAAACGCCTAAAAAGGAAGCTACTTTACGGGCAGCTTATAAGAAAAAAGAAGAAGAATATGGTTATGTTGATAAGATCGTTTTAGCTTTTGAAAAAGATCTAGAAAAATTAGTTTTAACATCTAGTGAATTAGAAGAAAATACTCTTACTAAATTAGAAAATAATTTGAAAAATATTGAAGAAGAAATTAAAGAATTAAAGAAAAATCAAATGATGCGAACAGGAACAAAAGATATTTTGGCAGTTGAGAAAGATAAAGAAACATTAAAAGAATTAAACGATGATGTTCAAAATATTGTTCGAAGACAAAAATATGATTCTAAACCTGATGAAATTTTTGATGAAATTGAATTAGCTTTGGGATCGATGAGTGATGATGAAGATGAACCAGTAGACATAAAGCCTCAAGATTTTGTTGATTTAAATGATTATCGTATTTCACTTGACGAACCTAAAGTAGAAGAACCGGTAATTGAAAATGAAGTTATTGAATCCGTAATACCTGAACCAGTTTCTTTAGAAGAGACAGCAAGTTTAGAACCAGTCGTGGATGATTCGGTAATTTTCGAACCAATTCATGAAGATGTTCAAGAAGAGGTAAAAGAAGAATCTTTAAATACAGATGTTGAAGTTCTTCCGAATAAAGAGGAAGATAAAGAAGAAAAAAAAGAAGAGGTAGAACGTTATAAAGTTATTGCTGTTGAACCTATCGTGACAAATGAAAATTTACCTAAAGAAGAACATGAAGAAAAAAAGGACAATGATTCTGAAGAAGAATATATTAGTTTTAATAATTTGTTAGAGGAGGATCGTGCGAATGAAAATTTTAGTTAATTCGATTATTACTCTTTCTAATGGAGAAAAGTATATGATTTTAAATGAAACTACTTATGATAATGCAAGATATTTTCTAGTTATGGGAATAGATGATCAAGGAGAAATTATTTCTTCTAAAGTGGCTATTTTTAAAGAAGAAGTAGAAAATGATGAAGTGTATGTTGTAAGAGTTCGTGATTCAAAACTTATTATTGAACTTACAAAATTGTTAAAAAGTCAGATGTAAAAGTTTGGCTTTTTTCATTTACTTTTTTCTTAGCGCATTGTATAATAAATTTGTAGTAAGGAGGAAAAATTTATGGAATTAAAAGGAAGTAAAACCGAAGCAAATTTACTTGCTGCTTTCGCAGGAGAAAGCCAAGCACATACAAAATATAAATATTATGCTTCTCAAGCAAAGAAAGATGGTTATGAACAAATTGCTGCTATCTTTGAAGAGACAGCTAATAATGAAAAAGAACATGCAAAAATGTGGTTTAAAGAATTACATGGTGGTTCTATTCCAGATACTTTAACTAATTTAAAGGATGCTGCTAGCGGTGAAAACTATGAATGGACAGACATGTATAAACATTTTGCTGAAGTTGCTCGTGAAGAAGGTTTTGAACAAATTGCTTATCTTTTTGAAGGTGTAGCAAAAATCGAGAAATCTCATGAAGAACGTTATTTAAAACTTGTTGGAAATATTGAAGATAATTTAGTTTTCCAAAGAGGAGAAGAAAAAGTATGGATTTGCCGCAACTGTGGACATATTCATGTTGGTGATAAAGCACCTGCTGTTTGCCCAATTTGCAAACATCCTCAAAGTTTTATGGAAATTCGTGCAGAAAATTATTAGGAAGTATGGAAATACTTCTTTTTTTTTGATATACTTATTTTTAGAATAGAGGGATAAAATGAATCATTTAACAAAAGCACAAAAAAAGGTTTTAGTTGTTGGAATTATTTTAGTACTTTTCGTTATTATCGGTGGTGGTTTTTTACTTTTTTATAAACCAGATGAAACTACAGAAGATCCACTTATTGATAACGAAATTATTCAAGAGGTAGATCCTAATGAAGCAATAGAAATGTATGACACTTTAACAAGTGAATGCGAAGGTGCTTTAGTTTGGAATTTAGCTGTTGGTGAAGTTGTTCAAATTGATGATTTATCTAGTACGAATGCTTGTCATAATGAAGATTATTATTCTAAAATGATCGGCTATACTTATAACGATGTTGGAGTAGTTATTCATGTTAATGTGTTACATAGACAAGAGAATAGTTTATATAAGCTTGATAATACTTATGTTGGTGAATATAGTGAAGAAGGTTTAAATGCTTTGTTAGATCAAGGAACTACTTATGAATATGTTTTTGAAGAAAGAGATAATGGTTATCAACTTGTTTCAGTAAATTTGATGCCAGTAGTAGTAACCGAATAACTATTTAGGCGTATTAAAAATTAAATTGGACAATACATATTAGAAAAAAAGGTATTTAGTTGAAGAAAAATGGAGAAAAAATTCTGCGGAAATAAATAAAGAGTGTTAATGTATTTTGAAGCATATGATTTTTTAGTTGATACTATGTTTACTCTTGATGATTATATATTAGCTAATTCTAAATAATAAATATTTACTTGTTTTTAAAAATAGAAAGTGTTAAAATACACTTATGTAAACGAAGAAAGTATCATTAGTAGTTTATTTTGTTCCTTATAAGAGAAAAAGTATTATAAGCTGAGAGTACTTTTAAGAAGAAAAAATAGATGAATTTCAATACTGGAGTTTTAAACGTAGATCTGCGTTAAAGATAAGAGTGCTAGATCCTTCTAGAATTTGGGTGGTACCACGGGTGTTTACTCGTCCCAAAGTCTGGAAGTTTTTTTATGTTTAGGAAGGTGAAAAAATGAAGGAAAAGGTAATAAGTTTAAAAGAAAGTGCTTTAGAAGAAATAAAAAAATTACAAAAAGAAGCAGATGTTTTAAATTGTAAGGCTAAATATTTAGGCAAGAAAAGTGAATTGAGTGAATATCTTTCTTCTTTAAAAGATTTAAGTGTTGAAGATAAGAAAGTGATGGGCCCACTTTTAAATCAAACTAAGAAAGAATTGGAAGAAGCTTTTAGTTTAAAGCTTGAAGAAATTAATAATACGATTTCTTATGATTTTGATGAAACGTTACCCGTTAATGCTTCTGTAGGTTCGATGCATCCAGTCACTTTGGTTATTAAAGAGATGACGGATATTTTAAAGCGAATGGGCTTTACTGTTGTAAGTGGTCCTGAAATGGAAAAAGAATATTATAATTTTGAAGCTTTAAATATTCCAAAAGATCATCCTGCAAGAGATATGCAAGATACTTATTATTTAAGTAATGGCGATTTACTTAGAACACATACTTCTCCAAATCAAGTAAGAGCTATGCAAAAGTATGGAGCACCTTTAAAGGTTTGCGCGCCAGGTAGGGTTTTTCGAAATGAAGATGTGGATGCCAATCATGAAACAACTTTCTTCCAATTAGAAGGTATGGTTATTGATAAAGGTATTTCTATTTCTAATTTGATTTATGTTATGAGAAGTTTGTTGTCTGAAACTTTTAAGAAAGATGTAAAAGTTAGACTTCGTCCAGGATTTTTCCCTTTTACTGAACCTAGTTTTGAACTTGATTGTTCTTGTTTGATTTGTGGAGGAAAGGGATGTCCTACTTGTAAAAACAGTGGATGGCTTGAGTTTTGTGGCTGTGGAATGATTCATCCTAATGTTTTAAGAGAAAGTGGTATTGATTCTGAAGAATATACCGGTTTTGCCTTTGGTTTTGGTATTACACGTATTGCTATGATGAAATATAAAATTGGGGATATTCGCGTGTTAAACAGTGGAGACATTCGAGCTCTAAAAGAGTTTGAAATAGAATAGGAGGTTTTATAGATGTTAATTTCTTGTAATCGATTAAAAAAATATATTAAAAACGCTCATGATATTGATTTTAAAACTATTTGGAATGATTTTACTTTACGAGTAGCTGAAGTAGAAGGCATTACAATAAAAGGTGAAGATATTAAAGATGTTGTTACTGCTCAAATTATTTCTTGTGAAAAACATCCTGAGAGTACAAAACTTTCTTTACTTAAAGTTACTGATGGTAAAAATGAATATAATATTGTTTGTGGGGCTCCTAATGTTCGCGTTGGTTTAATTGGTGTTTTAGTTAAAGATGGTGGTATGGTTAGTGGCATTAAAATTAAAACCCGTAATTTGGCTGGATATCCTTCTGAAGGGATGATGTGTGCAGTTGATGAGCTTGGTATTGGCAGTGATCATGAAGGAATTTTAGAACTTCCAGAAGATACGCCTATTGGAGTAGATTTTAAAAGCTTGTATCCTATTGATGATATCATTGTGGAAATTGATAATAAAAGTTTAACAAATCGCCCTGATTTATGGGGACATTATGGTATTGCTCGTGAGGTATGTGCAATTACAAATCATGAACTTTTGCCTTTAGATATTTTAGAAATAGAAAATAACAAGGAAGATTTAGACATTCAAATTTTAAATGAAGATTTATGTAAAAGATATTGTGGTTTAGAAATTCAAAATTTAACAAATAATAAAACACCTTTGGATATGCAAATTTTCCTTTATTCTGC
>CALVMI010000110.1 GCA_944345045.1 uncultured Bacilli bacterium
CAACTAATTCTTTTACTTCAAGAATAGTCATTTCTTTTAAAGATTCAATAAATTCTTCTTTTGTAATTTTTGCCATTTTTCTTCTTCCTTTCTAATTTTCTTCTTTACCTTCTGCATATAAATTTAATGCAATAGATAAGTTACGAACATGTTCCATCATACCAGCTGCAAGCATAGTAAGTAAGCCTTCTCTTGATGGGATAGATGCATATTCTTTAATTGTAGCTAAATCTGCTACTGAGCCACTGATGATTCCAACTCGAATTTCTAGTTTATCATGATCTTTAGCAAAATCAGATAACACTTTGATTGGTTCTAGTAAGTTTTTACCAAAAAGAATTGCATTTGGCCCTTCTAAGAAACCATCAAAACTTAAGTTTAATTCATCTAATGCTCTTTTTAAAAGAGTGTTTTTGTAAACTTTAACAGTGGCATCTGCATCTCTTAATTTTACTCTTAAATCACTTAGGTCAGATACTGTCAAACCTTGATATTGAAAAAGAATTACAGATTCACTATTTTTAATATTATCAATAATATTGTTTACAATTTCTTTTTTGGCATCAAGAATTTTTGTACTAGCCATTTTTCTTCCTCCTTTACTTTTTCTATCTAAAAAAGCTTATCCGATTTTGGACAAGCTTAAAATTCACGTTTTTTAAGTGTCCCTCGGCAAGATGATTAAGGCTTAGCCCCTTGCTGTCTTCGGTTTGGCTTTTCTAGCGTTTATTATAATCCTTCTTTAATTAAATGTCAAAAGAATTTTGATCTACTTTAATACCAGGACCCATTGTTGCAGAAATACTAATTGAAGTAATGAATTTACCTTTAACTGATGCAGGTTTCATTCTTGCAATTGTTTTTACTGCATATTCTAGGTTTTCTGCTAATTTTTCAGCATCAAAAGAAACTTTTCCTAAGATACCATGAATATTTCCGTATGAATCAGTTCTAAACTCAATCATACCTTTGTTGATATCTTCGATTGCTTTAGCAGGATCTGGTGTAACTGTATTTGTTTTAGGATTTGGCATTAAACCTTTAGGTCCTAAAATTTTACCAATTTTACCAAGTTCTGGCATCATATCTGGAGTTGCTACGATTACATCAAAATCAAACCAGTTTTCCTTTTGAATTTTATCAATCATATCTTTATCTCCAACATAGTCTGCACCAGCTTCTTTTGCTTTTTCAGCAGCAGCACCTTTAGCAATAACTAAAATACGTTTTGTTTTTCCAGTACCATTTGGAAGTACTAGAGAACCACGTAATTGTTGGTCTGCTTTTTTCGGATCAACATTTAATTTGATAGCAAAATCAATTGTACCATCAAAATTTGTAATTGATGTTTCTTTTGCAAGTTTAGCAGCTTCTAATGCGCTGTAAGATTGGTTTTTATCAACTTTCTTAGCAGCTTCCACATATTTGCGACCCAATTTTTTCATTATTTCCCTCCTAACTGTGGTTTATTAGCGGACTTTTTTCTATAATATTATTCTTCTTCAGATTCTTCTTTACCTTTTCCGATTACTTCTACTTCAGCTGAAGTTTCTTCTTTAACTTCTGCTTCCATTTCAGCTAACTCTTCTTCACGTTTTGCTCTTTCAGCTTCTTCAATAGCAGCTTCTTTTGCTTGTTCAGCTAATTCGGCATCATTAACACCTTTGATAGCGATACCCATATTACGAGCTGTACCTTCAATAATATTCATTGCTTCTTCTACAGTATATGCATTTAAATCAGGTAATTTTGTTTCAGCAATTTTTCGAAGGTCTTCTTTAGAAATTGTTGCAACAATTTCATTTGCTCCTTTTTTGCTTCCTTTTTCAATTTTAGCAGCTTTTTTCAACATGAAGGCAGCTGGTGGAGTTTTTAAAACAAAGTCAAAGCTTCTATCTTCATAAATAGAAATTTCGCATGGAACTACATCTCCCATTTTATCCTTTGTTGCATCATTAAATTTTTGACAGAACTCTTGGATATTAATACCAGCAGGTCCTAATACTGTACCAACTGGTGGTGCAGGATTTGCTTTTCCAGCAGGAATTTGTAATTTTACTTTTTTTACGACTTCTTTTGCCACGAAAACCCACTCCTTTCTTTGGAATTTTTTTAAGTTTAAACGTGTAAGTGGTCTTGGGCAAGTCCGCATGACTCCCTCCCACTTCAAAAACATTTATAAAAATATATAAATGCAATATGATACTATCATAAAATTTATGATTTTACAAGCAAAATTTTTTAAAATAAAAGTGTTAAGCCAAAACTTTATCTAATTTATATATAGGCTTGTCAAGAATACTGTTTTTAAGTTGTTTGAACTACAAATGGATCGTTTGCTGTACCTATTCCACCACTAATCTGAACATCAGAATTTAGATTGATAACCGCGCGCACGCCATGGCTGCTGGTAACCCAGTCGGTGCTAGCATAGCCCACTGAATAAGCATTGAACTCACTAGCCGCCGTATCCGCGATGGCGAAATGCCTAGGCGACAAAGTCCAGTAATTATAGGATGAATATGTATAAGATAATCTATTCAT
>CALVMI010000111.1 GCA_944345045.1 uncultured Bacilli bacterium
TTTTATGAAATTTATGATATTTATGGAAATGATCAGAATGCTTGGAGTAAATATCTAAATGCAGGAGTTCCTAAAGATACGATGAATGTTTTAACTGAAAAGTTAAAGACTATGGATATGAATTCGATTCAAGAACATATTAAAACGGCTCAAAAAGCTTTAAATATTGTGAGTGAATTAACGGGAAAAACTGAGACAACCTCGCCACTAACGGCTAGTGTTCCTAAAGTTCCTAGACCTATAAATAAATTTTTTGAGGATTAAGATATGGAATATTTTTTACAAAAAAAATTTTTGGATAATCCAAAGATGTATACCTATTTAAAGGAAAATTCTTATTGGATAAAATATTTAAATCGTGATGCTGATGTATATAAAGAATTCGAAAGTAAAATGAAAGAACTTTATAAAGAGCGTACGACCGATAAAATTAGTGCTGTGATTGATAATATTGACTTGATCAACGGAGTGTTAATGTCTTTAAAATAAAATTGACAAAGTTTGTGAATCGAATTACAATAAATATCTATCTAGAGGTGATTTGCTTGGATAAAGAGATATCTTATGTAATTGGTTCTCATTCTTATACGAAAAAAAGAAAATTATTAGATAGTCAAAATATGAAAATTGTTGATAAACAGTTAAAACTTTCTATTCCTTTGATTACAGGAGCAAGAATTGAAAGTAAAAATTGGAAAAAACAAATTTTTATTGGTAAAGAAATTGATTTGCGAGATATTCCTTTTAAAAGTCACTTGTTTGAAAAGTATGATGTTTCTTTAGAAGATCTCATTGATATTTCTTTAAAAGGTTTTAAAAGAGCCTGTTTACTTAATTATAAAAAATATGATCAAATATTGATGGGAGTTTGTGAAGAAGATATTATTGTTCCTGATTATTATGCTTTTCGAAACGTCATTTTACAAGAAGTTAATAGTTAAATAAGTATTATAGTTATCTATAATATTTTTTTTTGCACAAAAATTTTGGTGAAGATATTGTAAAAAAATGTCGAATATGTTAAAATCTCTTATAGAGTAGAGTAATAAAAATGGATGTGATAGTGTGGCTAGTAAAAAAAAGCAGCTTTTGGAAAAGGTCATGAACATCATCCTTAATATATTGATTGGAATATTTGCCATTTTTCTTTTAATTTCCATTTATAACAATATTCAAATTAATATATTAGGAAATGATTACTCCAGTTTTTTTGGGTACTCTGTTTTTGAAGTTCAAACAGGGAGTATGAGTACTACCATTAATCCTGGAGATATGATCCTTGTCAAAAGCGATCCAGATATACAATTAAATGACATTATTACGTATAAACAAGATGGAGAGTTTATTACACATCGTGTCATTGAAGTATATAATGAAACTTATGTGACTCAAGGAGACGCTAATAACGATAAAGACGATCCTATTACTAAAAGCCAAGTAGTGGGAAAAGTTGTAAAAATCTTTTCAGGGTTTGGAATTATCCGCAATACTTTATTTAATCCATTTGTTTTAATCGCACTCATTATTACTCTATATTTAATAAGTTCGATATTTAGAAGAGGTAAGAATATGAAGGTAAAAGAGTTTTTGTTAAAGGTTGTAAATTTCTTAAAAGATAAATTAGAAAAAGAAGAAAAAACGAATGTTCAAACTAATGAAGTTCCAGTAAAAGAAGAACCAATAGTTTTAAAAGAAGAGAATGTTGTTGTAAATAAAGTTTCTTCAGAAGAAACTGCTCCAGATACAATTCTTACGGAAAATGCTAAAGAAATTTTAGCAAACACGAGTTCTGAAGATTTAGACAAAACTATTTATTTTAGAATGGTCGCGGTTGATAAGAAAGATGTGGCTGCTGATTCAAAACCAAAAGAAAATGAAGAGGTAGAAGAAGAAATTTTAGAAGTAGAAGAAAAACCTAAAGTAAAAGAAGAAAAAGAAAGTGAAGAACCATTAGATAAAGAAGTAAAATTAAAATTAGAACTTTTACAAAAGAGAAAGAAAAAATGTAAAAATATTATTGAAAAAGTTATGCTTTTGAAAGTAGAAGAATTAGAAGAGATTGTTAAAGAACTTAATTTGAATCAAGAATATAAAACGAATGAACCTACAATTAAAGAGTATTTTATGAAAGTTTATATTGATGGCAAATACTATAACTACTGTGGTGATGTAAATGTTTCTTATGATGCGAAGAACATGGTTAGCCGATTAGAAAAACTTATGTTAGATACTGGTAAAGCTCTTAAGAAAGGTTATAAAGGAAAAGATGTAAAGTTTAATGAAAAAGTAGAAAAATTTACTAAAATATTTCTTCTTTTACCTGCAATGGAAAAAGCAAATTCTTCTAAAGAAATGCGAACAAAAAGAGAAACTTTTAAAAAGAAAATTTATGCTATGTTTAAAGATGAGTATATGTCTTTAGAAGAAGCTGGTCGAGTAGCTGAGAAAATTGTTAAAATTCAAAAAGTGTATGAAAGTGCTAGAACATATTTATATTCTAAATTAGTTACCAATACTTTTAAAATTAAATATGCTAAAGTAAAAGATCAAAAAATTTATGGTGTTGATTTAGCTCATAATATTAATTTTAGTAAAATTTATAGTGAATATATTGTCGATAAAACTTATCAAGAAGGAATCGTCGCAGAAGATAAAGTTTTTGTTTTAGCTAACATGTTACTCACCGAGATTTCTAAAGATATGTTAGATAGTGATTTTTCAAAAGAATATTTGCTTTATATTCCAGATAGTTTATATGAAAAAGAAGTAAAATTAAATCAACTTATTGATATTTTAAATGATGAATATGTGAAACATTCAACAACTATTTTACTTAAATATAAAGAAATTGAAGGAAAAAAGACTTTAGTAAAAACATTAATGAAAGAAGGATTTTCTTTTGCTCTTTCTTTAGAAAAAGAAGATGTGGTGAAAGAAAAAGATCTTAAATTTTTCTACTTGATGAAATATATTCTTATTAATGAAAAGAAAGAAATAAGTAAAATAATTAAAAAACTTCCAAAAGATTTAAAAAATAGATGTCTTTTTGATGATGTAGCAAGTAAAATTGCTAAGAATGGGGGCGAAGAATAATGAATACATTTTTAAGATTTTTCTATGAATTTATTTCCGTATTTTTTGATGGTTTTGTGATGATTTTTCAAGGAATATTTAACGGAATTATCAAAATGTTTAATGTTTCTGAGTATACAAAGGTAATTGATAGTTATAAGGGAGCATTTAATGGAGCAGAATGGTTAATGGTTGTGGTGGCTGTTATCTTCCTGCTCGCTGTTTTAGCTTTGATTGGGTTACTTATTTTCTTTATTGTAAAGAAATTTATTCGTAAAGCTAAAAATGATTTGAATAAAGAAGAATTATTAGAAGAGATTGGCTCATTAAATGAACAAGTAAGAAAACTTATGAAAGAAAAAGATGAGTTAATGGCTATGAAGGTTTCCCAATTAGGACTTAATCCTGAAGAAGAGAATGCCGAAGGTGAAGCTTCTTCTGATGAGACAGTTGAAGAGGAAGGAGATCCAAGTATTCGTTTCCCTAAACTTGTAGAAATTGATCGTGAGATGGTTGGATATCACCTTAAAACTTATGAAAATGGTTTTACATTAGCTGAGTTAACAGATGACTTTAAGTGTTTTGCAGCCAGTCAATTAAAATTATATTATGATGAAACGATTTTACGACCTTTCTTTGCAGGTCTTGCTTGTGGTAAATTAATTATCTTACAAGGTATTTCTGGTACTGGTAAAACATCTTTAGCCTATGCATGGGGAAAATTTGTAAGTAACGATTCTTGTGTGGCAGCTGTTGAACCTTCATGGCGTGATAAATCAGACTTTTTAGGATATTTTAATGAGTTTACTAAGAAGTTTAATGAAACAAAAGCTTTAGGTGAGATTTACCGAGCTACGTTTGATGATAATGTTCATACGATTATTCTAGATGAAATGAACTTAGCGCGTGTCGAATATTATTTTGCTGATTTCTTATCAACTTTGGAAATGCCAAATCGTGAAGAATGGATTATTGATTTAGTGCCAAGTTCATGGCCAAACGATCCAAAGAAAATTATCAATGGTCGTATTAAAATTCCAGGTAACATTTGGTATATTGGAACAATCAATAACGATGACTCAACATTCATGGTAACTGATAAGGTTTATGACCGTGCGATGCCACTTGATATTAATACTAAAGTTGAACCATTTAAATGTCGTAGTCAAGAAGCTATTCAAATTAATGCTAGTTATTTAGATAAATTATTTGAAGATGCTTTAAGAGAACATCCTATCAGTCAAGAAGGATTAGATGGGGTAAAAGAAATGGACAATTATGTTATTGCTCATTTTAGAATTGCTTTTGGTAATCGTATTATGAAACAATTAAATACTTTCGTTGCTGTTTATGTAGCGTGTGGTGGTACAGAAGTTGCAGCAATCGATTACTTTATTGCTAAGAAAATTTTAAGAAAATTTGATCAGTTAAGTGTAGCTTTCATTCGTGATGAAATTGATCCATTTATTTCTTATTTAAATAAAAAATATGGAAAAGGTGTCATGGTTGAATGCATTGCTTATCTTGAAAATTTAAAAAAGAGTATTTAGGTAGGTGAAAAACATGGGAAAAGCTTTACGAGCAAGTAAAGAAGTAAAAGATATACATGCAAAATTTGAAAAAAATATGGAATCAACAATGGATTATCGTTCTTTATTTCAAAGCGATTTCCTTGTTTTTGACTGGGTTGATGAAATGGAATTTGCTTGCCCTTATATTGATATTATTGTTAGAAATCCTAAACTTACTTTAATTCAAGAAAAAAATGTTGTTAAAGTAGAACGGGCAAAGAGAGTTAATGTAGAGAGTGTTAAAAATTTAGCTAAGAATACACATTATATTAATAAAGTTCATGAGGATCGATCAGTTGAACCAAAAAAGATTTTGGAAGTTCGTAATGAAGAAACCTTTAATATTTATGAAAATCGCTTTTTGTATACCTTAATAGAAGATATGTCACGTTTTATTAGAGAAAAGGAAAAAATTTTAGATAATTTTGAAATTGTTGATAATAAACGAATGGAATATAGTGCTAAGACTACTACAAACGGCGAGAAAGTTGATTTAACGTTTGTTATTACTTCTGAGTCTTTACCAAATCAAAAGATTGATAAAAAATTAGCCGATGAGATTAAAAATGTAAAGAAAAGATTGAAAAGAATTAAGGATTATGTTTCTAGTTGGTATCATAGTGAGATGATGAAACAATTAATTCGTGAACATGTAAAACCAATTAAACCTCCTTTGAAGAAAACGAATATTACTTTAAAAAATCCGAATTTTAGAATCGCGGCAAGATTATGGGATTTTTTAAGAGCTTATGATTTAGAGGAAAAAGAAAATAATCAAGAAAATAAAAATTTACAAGAAAGCATTGATTTATTAAAAGGATTTTTAGATCATAGTTTTTTTGTTGATTATAGTGTTTTGCAATCAATGAGTACAAGAAAGAGAACTCAAAAGAAAAAGATGACTGAATATGCTTTAGTTATTTTAACTGAAGAGGTTCACCGTTTGGTATCACTCTTGGTAAGTAGTGGTGTGGAAATTTCTGATGAAGAATTACTCGCTTTAATTGCTAAAGAAATTAAAAATGAGAAAAAAACAAAAGTTATTGGTTCAGATGATGTTAAAAAGAAATTTCAATCAGCAATGGATGAATATTTAGAAAGGATGCAAGAAAATTTGTAGGAAGCATTATGAAAAAAGAAAAAATAAAGAAAGTTTTAAAAGTTATTAAATGGATTTTAAATGTTGTTGTTGGCTTATTTATTGTTTTGTTTTTGTTGGTTGTTTGTTTGCAACGATTTACCGATAATCGACTATCCTTTTTTAACTATCGAATGTTTACGGTGGTATCAGGAAGTATGGAACCGGATTATGAAATCGGTGATGTTTTGTTTTCAAAAGATGTGGAGCCATCAGAAATTCAAGTTGGTGATGATATAAGTTATGTTGGACGTTCGGGCGATGTTAAAGATAAAGTGGTTACACATAGAGTTATTGATATTGAAATAAATGAGGATGGTACATTGTTATTTCATACACAAGGAACAGCCAATATTATTGAAGATCCTGTTGTTTATGAAGATCAAATTTATGGGAAAATAATATATAAATCTACTATTTTATCTTTTATTTCTAAAACGATAAGAACACCGATTGGCCTTGTTGTTTTAGTTATTGTTCCTGTATTTTATATTATAGGTTCAGAAATGTTAACGGCATTATTAAGTAGAGAAGAAAGAAGAAGATCTGGAAAGTAGGCGAAGTGTATGAAGCGAAAGCACAAAGTGTATATTAAACTTAATTTATTATCTTTGTTTTTTATCGCTGTTTCTTTTATTTCCATCACTTTAGCTTGGTTTGCTTATAGTGGTATTAGTACAGTTTCGACAACGGTTAATGTTAAAGCGTGGAATATAGAGTTTATGAAGGATACTGAAGTGGTTTCTAATCAAATTGTGATTAGTTTAGATGATGTGTATCCAGGTATGGAGACAGTTGTCGAAGAAGTAAGTATTCATAATTTGGGTGATTCTGATGCGGTTTTGAGTTATGATATTTTATCGGCACGAGTTTTAGATCAAGAACTGGATGTTTCGGGTGTTACCTTAGATGAGATGCTTTCACACGATTATCCTTTTCATATTAATATCGAAGTGGCTGATCGTTATGTTTCACATGTCGATGGTGTAAGTGAATTTTCTGTTTCTGTTTCTTGGCCACTTGATTCTTTAAACGATGAATTAGACAGTAAATGGGGTAACGATTCCTATAATTTTCAACAAGAAGAATTGGCTAAACAGCAAGCAGATCCAAATTATACACCTAGAACTTCTTTACAAATTGTGATTAGTCTTAAGGCTGAACAATTTATCGATTCTCCTTCATCACCTGATATTTCATATAATGAAGGAGATATGATTCTATATGATGTTGTAAATAATACAAGATGTGAATCAATTAGTGATACTTGTATTCGTACATTTGTAATTGATCCTAATAATAAAATATCTGATACAAATGTTACTCTTGTTCCTGATGTATTACGGACGTATGAAACTGGTACTTTTGCTGATTATGCGACACTTCTTAATACTGCTTCTGCAAGTTGGAATGTTGATACTAGAGCTTTAACTATTGAAGATGTTCTGGCGGTTATATCTTTTGATAATAAGCATTCATATTTGAAAAGAGATACCTTATCTGATGCTATTATTGGTAAAGTATATACGCCTGAACGAATGAATATGGTAATTGATAAAAGTAAACAATATAATGGTTATTTTACTTTTGAAACAGAATCTTTTCCATATCTTTCTTCTAATAAATGCTATTGGATTAATAGTGAGTATGATTCTACAAAAGCTTATGCTTTAGAAAAAGAAAGTGATACTACTGTTAAAGTATATGGTAAGGAAAAGAGTGAAATTTGCAGTGTGCTTCCAGTACTTGTTGTTCCAAAAGAAAATTTACAAGTATAATAAAAACACTAGAAGTTGGATATCAACTGATTTCTAGTGTTTTTTTTGCCTTTTTAAGACATACTGGTATTAATATAATATTTTGCTTTTTAAACGTTTAAAGATAGCTTGTTTTATCTTTTTTTATTAATATTTAAAGTGTTATCTTTGTAAGTATATTCGTTAAGCTAGGGAAAATTAAAAGCTTATTAAGTATTACCAAATCAGTAATTTGAGCAACGTAAAAGCCAGCCTGTATATGAAGGCTAGCTAATATTTATGTTAAATTCCGAGGGCTTTTTTATATAGTGCTTTCTTCTGTAACGTCTTGTTCAAATTTTATTGTTGCCGCTATTTGTAAAGTTGTATTTTCTGTTGCTGCTTGATGACCAACTTCTGTATCCATTTCGTCTGTCATAACACCATCGGCTTCATCATACCATTCGAAATAAATACGAATTGTAAATGGTTTAAATGTATTTCCTTGTTGATATTTTAAATTTCCTGATACTGTATTATTTTCAAGATTTTCTAAAACGATTTCATCACCAACGGTATAGGTGTCATCTAAAATAGCATATTTTGTAATTATTAAATCAGGAATATTTTCATTTAAGACTTCAATATTAACTTGATAGTTAAAAGACACATCGACGTTTGTTGGATCAATGTTTATATCAAAGTATCCTTCTGTTGAAGGAGCTACTTTGTTTTCAGCAATATTTTCATTTTCAAGTAAAACTGGAGAAATTTGAATGGTTGAAGAGTTTTCTTCTATTATATCTATTTCATTTACGAGAATTTGCCAATTAGAAAAGGCCATATCTAAATTACCGGTAGTGTTTGCAACATACCGTGAGTATGTATTGCTCATTAGACTCAGTGTTAAGGCTAATGAAGCTATGATAAATAAAATTTTACATTTATTTTTCATATATACTCCTCCTAGTTTTACATTTATATTGTATAATTCTTTACAAAAAATAGCAACCTAAATATGACAAGCATCTTCGAAAAAGTGTCAAGTTTTGACACAAAATTTGACGACGTATATTTGTTCGTTTTACGACTTGCTTTTCAAATAAAGGTGGGGTATAATAAAAAACGGCGTAAGGAGTGACTATATGATTGAAAATGTGAAGAAAAATATTTTACAATTAGTTTCTAGTTCAGACTATGTAAAAGGTCTTAATTATGATGAAAATTTGATTGAATATGTCAGTTCTTCAGAAGTTGAATATTTTAAAAAGTTTCAATTTTTAGTTCATTCTGAGAGCAGTTTTAAAAAATACATTGTTCAAATTGATTTAAAAGGTGGTAATGTATACAGTACTTATTGTACATGTCCGAAATTTCAAGATAGTAATTCTTGTAAACATGTCGCATCTTGCCTTATTGTTTATTCTGACCAGATTTTTCCAATGAATAAGGGGAAAATTTCGGATAAATCTCTTCAATTTTTGAAAAAGTTAGAAAATAAATTGCCAAATAAAAGAAAAATAAAAAGAGAAGTTTTTTTAATACCTTATTTATCTTTTGAGTCTTCTTATTATCATGAATATGTGGCTTTAAAGGTGAAAATTGGTTTAGGAGAGAAGATGTATTCGTTATTAGGAAAATTTTCTTCTTTTCGATATGCTTTAGACAATAATGAACCTTTTTCGTTTGGTGTTTCTTTTACTTTTGATCCTGATGTTCATTATTTTGGGACAAAAAGTAAAGAATTATTAGAAATCCTTGATTTTATTCGAAAATATTATCATATTAATGGAAATTCGGTTTATATTGATGATGCTCTGATAAAAAGAATTTTGAAAATTTATCCTAATGAAATTCATATGGAAAATCCAGATAGAGTTTTGCCTTTAAAAAACGTTTTTCCTTTACATTCAATCCTTTCTTGTCAAAATGATCAATATCGTGTTTCTATTAAAGATTTAGAACAAATAAAGCCTTTAACAAGTGATTTTGAGTATGTTTATTATGATGAAGAAATTTATAGAATTACCGAAGAAGAAAGTGTTTTTTTGAAAGAATGCTATCAATCTAGAATGGATGAAATTGTTGTGCCAAAAGAAAATTTTGCATCTTTGGAAAAAAATGTCATTCGTTTTATCAAGAGTCAAATTTCTTTGGATGAAAGTGTTAAAGATTTGGTAATTGGGGTAAATCCTGATGTTAAACTATACTTTGATTTACAAGAAGATCATATTTCTTTAGATATTCATTTTGGATATAATGGTGAGGAGATTTCTTATTTTGATTCACAAAATACGGTACTTAGAGATATTGATTATGAAGATTCGGTTTTGGATAATATAGAAAAATGGGGTTTTTATAAAGGAAGCGAACAATTTTTATTAACGGATTTTGATTTAGTTTGTGAGTTTTTAGAAAATGGTTTAGAAGAACTATCCAATATATATGAAGTATTTACAACTGAGAAATTTAAAAATATGAAAATTTTGAAGAAAAATACAGTTAGTTCTACGTTTTCTATTGGTCAAGATAATATTTTGCATTATGAATTTGATCTAGGAGAAATTTCTGAAGAGGAATTAGATGAAGTTTTAGCATCGTTAAAACAAAAGAAGAAATATTATCGTTTAAAAAATGGGAATATTTTATCTTTGCAAGAAAAGAGTTTGCAAGAATTAGAGATGTTAGCGGAAGAATTCGATTTAAATGAAACGAAAACATTACCGAAATATCGGGCTTTATATTTAGATTCTTTGAAAAACTCAAAATATAATATTGTTAAAACCGATTCTCTTTTTGAGAAATTTATTCAAGATTTTAAACAATATCAAAATGTCGATGTTTCTTTTTCTGATGAAGAATTAAGAATTTTAAGAGATTATCAAGTATTGGGTGTAAAGTGGTTATATACGATATATAAATGCGGTTTTGGAGGAATTTTGGCTGATGAAATGGGCCTTGGAAAATCTTTACAAACGATTTATTTTTTGCGAAGAATTTTAGAAGAAAAAAAGGATGCGCAGTGTTTGATTGTTTGTCCAACATCGTTGGTGTATAATTGGGAAAGCGAATTTTTAAAATTTGCACCAGAAATTTCTTTTCATGTTTTCGCGGAAGGAAAGGATAAAAGAAGAGAGGTTCTGGCTACTTATTCTGGAAGTGTTTTGATTACAAGTTATGGATTACTAAGAGAAGATTTAGAATTTTATAATAATAAACATTTTGAAGTTATGGTTATTGATGAAGCTCAAAATATTAAAAATCCTACGGCACATCTTACTAAGGCTGTTAAAAAAATTGAATCCGGTTCTCGTTTTGCTTTAACTGGTACACCGATTGAAAATTCTATAGTGGAATTGTGGAGTATATTTGATTTTATCATGCCTGGTTTTTTGTCTAGTTTAGTAAAATTTCAAACTAAATATAAAATAAAAGAAATGGATGAGGATACCAAAGAGTTACTTTATTCTTTAAAAGAACAAGTAAAACCTTTTATCTTGCGACGTAAGAAAAAAGAAGTTATTCAAGATTTGCCTGAAAAATTAGAAAATACCATTTATATTGATTTAAATGAATCTCAGAAAAAGATTTATGCAGCCGAAGTGAAAAAGGCTAATGAAGAGATGAATTCGTTAGTAGCTAATGGTGGCTTTGCTAAAAATAAGATGATTATTTTAAGTTTACTTACTCGTTTAAGACAAATATGTATCAGTCCAGAAATTCTTTTGCAAAATTATCATGATGGTAGTAGCAAATTAGAAAATTTGCTTAAAGTCATTAAAGAATTGATAGAAAATGATCATAAAATTTTATTGTTTACCAGTTTTAAAACTGCACTTAATTTGGTAAAAGATATGCTAGAAAAAGATAATATTTCTAATTATACTATTGCTGGTGATGTTTCATCTTTAAAAAGAAAGATGCTCGTTGACGCTTTTAATAAGGACGATACTAAAGTGTTTTTAATTATGTTAAAAAGTGGTGGTACGGGTCTTAATTTAACAAGTGCTGATGTTGTCATTCATTTAGATCTTTGGTGGAATCCACAAGCAGAAAATCAAGCAACCGATCGAACTCATCGTATTGGGCAAACGAAGAACGTTTCTGTTATTAAACTTGTTTGTAAAGGAACTATTGAAGAAAAAATATTGGAATTGCAAGAAAAGAAGAAGTTGTTAAGCGATACGATTATAGATAGTGAGTTAGATGATTCTACGTATTTAAAGAGTTTAACAGAAGAAGATATTAGAAATTTATTATCTTATGAAAATCAAGATTAATTTAGGAGATACACGCCAATTGATAAATAAAGGGCGAAGAAAAGCCAAAGAAGATAAAAAATTAGTAAATAAGCTGATTCTTTTCTTCTTTTTTTATACTCTTTTATAAGATAAATGGTAAGTAGAATAAGAAGTAAAATCCAGAATATAGCTAGAAGATAAAGTTTGAAAATAAAGAAAATAAAAATCCAAAGAAAGTTAAGAATTAATTGTAAATAATACATCGTTATTATTTTTGGCTCCTTATTTGTTTGACGATATAAATAGTAACTTATTCCGATAAGTAAATACAAAACACTCCAGACGATTGGAAATACAATACTTGGTGGTGCAAAAGGAGGCATATTTAAAATATGGTAATTGATGCTTTCTTTGGTAAGTATTCCGATGATGCTTCCTACTATTATTGGACTAAAAATTTGTAAAAAACATTTGATTTTCTCTTTCATTTTCTTTTCACCTTTGTTATTAGTATAGTTTTTTTTAATAAAAATATGATACAATGAAAGAGTGAAGAATTATGAATGAAAAAGATATTCAAAAGGAAGTTATGAAAACGATTGAAAACCAAACTTATGAAAAAGTTAATTCAATGTATTTAACTAAATATCAAAAAGAGGTTTTGGATAATTATCATATTCCTTATCAAGACTGCCAAGATGTGAAAGAGTTATTATTTTATTTATCCGATATTTTAGATGATGAAGAGTATGATGATTTAGAAAATGTGGCAAGAGAAATTGCCGAATATGATTATTATCGTTAGAAATTTTTTTCCATAAACTAGGTAGTAGGTGAGTTTGATGAAAAATATTGAACAAAAATATGTTATTGAGGCACTGGCAACATTTCGAATAGATGATTTTTTTGTTCCTAAAGAAGTGATTCGAATAGCTTTATTAAATAGTCGAAAAAAAAGAAATGTTCCAGTTTTAAGAAAGGCAAAGAAAAATGAACAAACAAGATCATAGATGGGAAGATTATTTTTGGCCAAATTCTACTGTTTTGAAAAACAAATTGTTTTTGTATGATGAACAAGAACTTCATCAAAAAGAACTAGAATTGTCTTTTTATCGTCAAGTAGAATTGATGGAACATCCTATTATGGGAAATTTTGATGAAGAACATTTAAAGGAAATTCATGCCTATTTATTTCAAGATGTGTATGATTTTGCTGGTCAATATCGTAATGTAGATATTGAAAAAAATACTTGTGGTTTTGTTCATTATGAAGACATACCCATACGTTTACATGAGATCATGAGTGAAATAGAAGGTGATTTACAAAGCATTACTTCAAAAGATGCGTTTGCTGAATTTCTTGCTCGTCTTTTTGTTCAAATTATGTATGTGCATCCATTTCGAGAAGGGAATGGGCGAGCAATTCGGGAATACATTAGAGAAATTGCTGTTGTTAAATCGCAAAATTTTGCTTTTGGACCTTTAGATTTTTTATGGAGTAATGTAAATAAAGATGTTTTAAATGAAACTATTCATTTTTCGACGGTTTTTTATTCAGCAATTACCCTAGAATTCTCTCGGGCTTTAGTGCCTATAGAACGTAGTCATAAATTAGGCTAAGAATTGCTTTACAAAGTATTTTCCTTTATAATAGATTCATAGGAGTGATTGTATGAATCTTTTTATTTGTTATCCAAAATGTAGTACATGTAAAAAGGCAAGAGAATATTTGGAAAATCATCAAATTCCTTTTGAAGAAAGAAATATTAAAGAAAATAATCCGACTTATGAAGAATTAAAAGATTGGGTCAATATGGGAATATCTGTTGATAAAATGTTTAATACAAGTGGTCTTATTTATAAAAATTTAAAATTGAAAGATCAAATGCCTGCAATGTCTTTAGAAGATAAGTTGCGACTTTTAAGTACAGATGGTATGCTTGTTAAAAGACCTATTTTACTTACAAAAAATAAAATTCTTTTTGGCTTTAAAGAAAGGGAATATGAGGAAATTTTATGAAAAAAGTGCTTGTTACTGGTTCCTCAGGAGGATTAGGTTTTTTGTTAGCAGAACATCTTTTAGAAAAAAACTATTTTGTTGTTTTACATTACTTTCAACATAAAGAAGCTGTTTTTTCTTTACATGAAAGATATCCAGAAACTTCTATTTGTGTTCAAGCTGATTTTACTAAAGAAGAAGATCTTTTTAAAATCAAAAAAGTTTTAGAAGAAAAAGAGATTTCTTTAGATGCTTTGGTAAATAATGCAGGAATAGATCATGTAAGTGATTTGGAAGAAAAAGATAAAGAAAGTTTTTTGAAAGTGTTTTTAGTAAATACTTATGCACCTTTTTTACTTATGAAATTATTTGGTAAAGAAATTGAAGAAAAAAAAGGGCATATTGTCAATATTTCCTCAGATAATACTATTGATAAAATGGATGTAAGAACGATGGAGTATGATGCTTCTAAAAGTGCTTTGAATATTTTGACAAAGGACTATTCTTTGGCTTATCCAGATGCTCATGTAAATGCTTTGCTTTTTGGGTGGCTTGATACAAATATGAATCAAATTCCTTTAGATATTAAACCTTTTTTGGAATTTGTGCCATTAGAAAAGGCTGTTTTAGAAATTGAAGAGATGTTACATACAAATGAGACAGGAAAGATGAAGGTGGTTAGAAAATGAATCAATATCTTAATTTAGAACCAGAAACGTGGGAATTATATGAAAAAGTTAAACCGATGTTAGAAGAAAAATTTAAAGAAATTGACCTTATTTGTGAAGAAAATACCGCGAAGGTTTTACAAGCTTTTTGGGAGGCGAAGGTTAGTGAAAGTCATTTTCATGGTACGACTGGATATGGCTATGATGACTTAGGAAGAGAAGCTGTAGAAAAAGTATATAGTTTGATTTTTAAAGCTGAAGATGCTTTAGTACGAAGTCAATTTATTTCTGGATCACACGCTTTAGCAAAAACGTTGTTTGGTTTACTTAGACCAAACGATTTACTGCTTTCAATAAGTGGAAGACCATATGATACGCTTCATGAAGTGATTGGCATTCGTGAAAATGCAAGTTCTTTGCAAAGTTTTGGAGTGCGTTATGCCGAGATTGATTTAAAAGATGATGATTTTGATACGGAAAAAATTGTGGATTTTTTGACTCATAATCAAGTAAAAGTAATTGAAATTCAAAGAAGTAGGGGATATTCAAGTCGTAAAAGTTTATCGATTTCAAAATGTGAAAAAATTATTAAAAAGATAAAAGAGATAAGTCCATCTACGATTGTTATGATTGACAATTGTTATTGTGAATTTGTTACAACAGAAGAACCTATTGAAGTAGGAGCAGATATTGTGGTAGGCTCTTTGATTAAAAATCTTGGTGGTGGTCTAGCCTTTAATGGTGGTTATGTTGTAGGAAGAAAAGATTTAGTAAATTTAGTTGCTGAGTCTTTAACTCTTCCTGGTGAGGGAAAAGAAGTTGGCCCTAGTTTGGATGCTAATCGACAATTTTTAGAAGGAATTTTTATGGCTCCTCAAGTTGTTGCTAGTGCTTTAAGAACCAATGTACTTGCAAGTTTTCTATTACAAGAATTAGGCTATACGGTCGATCCAAATCCTTTAGAAGAAAAAGTTGATATTGTTTTAACTATTTTATTTGGCAATCCTTCTGATTTAATTTCTTATTGCGAGGGAATTCAAGCGGGAAGTCCAATTGATTCTTTTGTTAAACCTATCCCGGTTGAAACGCCAGGATATAGTGATCCGGTAATTATGGCGGCAGGGGCTTTTGTTCAAGGATCAAGTATTGAACTTTCTTGTGATGGCCCATTACGTGAGCCTTATTTAGCTTATCAACAAGGTGCTTTGACTTATGATTCAGGTAAAATTGGCGTTTTGAAAGCTGTAAATGAAATTATAAAAAAGAAGAAAGGGGTATAATTATGAAAGATACATTTTTTTTGGATACCGAAGATGGTAGCCAAGAATGTCGGATTATAACTAGTTTGTATTCAGAAGACACAAATACACATTATTTGATTTATGAGGCTGTGGATAACTCACTGGGTGAGATTTTTGTTTCCTCATATGATCCAAATGATGAGACAAACACTTTATATGATGTTACAGAAGAGCAATTAAAAGAGGTAGAAGAACTTTTAGGGGAAGACTTTGATTATGAATAGTGTTGATAAATTAAATTATACGAAAGCTATATATGCTAAAAGAGTTGCTTTGCAAATGGATCCAAATGCTAAAGTGAGAATTGTTGATCCAAAGGCTAGAATTCTTTTGATTGATAAAAAATTGTACCGTTATCAAATTCGTAATATTTTAGATACTTATCAAGTAGACTTTACGCCTGTAAAGGTGAAGTCACGTAAAGGCATTTTAAAAAGTACACGGGCAAGAAGTATTTTACTTGGCGCGGCTGCGCTGGCAATTATGTCGTCTACAACAATGAAAGAAAATGTAAATAATCAAGCTGAGCATAATGTTTATGCACAAGAAATGGAAGTTTTATCTGATCTTGTTGCTCCTACAGAAAATTTTGAGGATATAGTGGTTATCAATGAAGCACCACCTACAGAAGAAGTTTTAGTATCTGAACCGGAAAAAGAACCTTTTGTATCCCAACAAAAGAATACTTTAGTAGAAGAAGATGTGATTTCTTTAGTTAAACCGATTTCTGATATGGATGAATTAGGCTTTGAAAAAAAAGATGCGACTATCCTTGAGTTTGGAAATTCTATTTCTTATTACGGAAATAGATATGGAATTGATTCTTCTTTGTTAGTTGCTTTGTTTACTCAAGAAAGAAGTAATGATAGAAGTAGTTCGGGATATAATAATGTTGGCCAATTAACCGAAAGTATTTGTGGCGAGAAAATTGAAGCTCCAGTTTTTGAAAGCGGAAATTTAATTGGAGTAGATAAACTTTATGTTTTACCTAGTTGTTATGATTCTTATCCTTTAGAAGATTTGAGTTCAATGCAAACTTTTCCTTCATTTACGGCAAATGAGCAGGAAAAAATTCAACAAGCTGTTAAGTTGCAACAAGAAGGTTATATGATTTATCGCTTAAAAGATGTAAAGGAAAATAGCGAGTTAAATATTCGCGTTTCTGTGGCCTATCTCGCTTATTTGATTAATATGAAACATGATGTTATTAAAGGCGTAGCTTCGTATAATATGGGATATCCTAGTATTAATTCTAGTGTTTCAAGAGAAGATATTTTAAGCGGTGAATTATCCTTGGCAGGAGATCCTAATTATTTAAATCATATTTTTCGGTATTTAAGTGATGAAGAATTAGCAAATGGGTTTACTATTTATTATGAAGATGGTAGTTGTGTTCATTATACTTTTTCTGGACTTGAAGAAAAAATGAGTCATTCTTTGTAGAAAAAAATTAATTTTGTCAACTTTCTGTGAAAGTGCTGAACTCTAGAGCGTGTTAAAAATAGAAGAAGGTAAATATGGAAGAAAAAATAAGACTTGTATATCATGGGAGTATACATCAAGGTCTAAAAAAAATTAGAAGAAATAAAAGCACTCATGGTAAGTCTTGGGTATATGCAACTTTATCTAAAGCAATTTCTACAATTTTTATAAGCGATAAAGGTAGCGATTTATTTTATTATTTAAGTGGTGACGGAACAGAAAATAATCCAGTAATTCTAGTAGAAAGAAAAGAAAATATGTTTAAAGATATTTTTAACGTTTCAGGTTCGCTTTATACATTAATTGGCAAAAACTTTGTTTCAGGGAAAACTGGTTGGTCAGCAGAAGTGGTTAGTGAGTTCGATGAAGATGTTGTCCATGAAGAATATATAGATAATGTTTTTAAAAAACTTAAAGAATTAGATAACAAAGGAGAATTAAAACTTTATTTATGCCCAAATAGACCACATTTTCTTCCTAAAGATAATAGTGATTTAATTCCTAAAGTTATAAGATGGAAAAATAGAGGAATAAACATAGACCAATTTTTTAAATTATACACAGAATTAAAAAAACAATTTTTAAATATGATACAAGAAAATGAAAAATAAACTCATTATATGATACATACATTATATAAATGTTAATTAACATAAAAAATTCTTGCCTGTGTCAACTATCTGTCAATTGACACAGGGAGGGAGATTGTCCCGGAATGACAGAAAAAATCAAAAAAAGGTAAAAAAAATCTAAAAAAAGCCAAATTTTAAACCAAAGCGGAATAAAAATGTTCAAAAAAGTGACAAAAATGTGTCAAAAATTGAAAAAAATTTCATTCAGGGACAGACTCGGGTGGGGGGTATTTGTGGTAAGATTATCATGAGAAATCATGGTAATTTTTTTATACTGTGATATAATAGTGAGAGATTATAATAAGATACTAGTAAAATAATAAAAATAAACCATAGTATTAGAAGAGGGATATCTATGCGCAAGAAAGTTGTCATATTATTAGGTATATTATTATTGATTACACTATCCATAGGTATCAGCTATGCCTCATGGGTAT
>CALVMI010000112.1 GCA_944345045.1 uncultured Bacilli bacterium
AGATACAAATCAAACTATTACTTTAATATCACCAAAGACATCTTTAGAGGGATTTATTAAATTACAAAATAGAAAAACACATGAAAAATATAAACTAAATAACGGTATAATTATTACTGAAAAACTAGCAAAACTTTTAGATATAGAAGAAAATGATACTTTAGAGTTTACTGGAACAACAACATATAAAGAAAAAGTAACAAATATTACCGAAAATTATTTATTTCACTATATTTACTTACCAAAGAAAGAGTATAAAGAAAATAGTTATAATACTGTTTTAGTAAAAACAAAAAAATTAACAGAAAATGAAGAAAAGACACTTGCTAATAAAATAAAAGAAATAAGTGGAGTTTCAAATATTTCTTTTACTTCTAAAACACGTCATGTTTTTGATGATACTATGGATAGTTTTGCTTATGTTTCACTAATATTAATTATTTCCGCAGGAGCCCTAGCTTTTGTTGTATTATACAATTTATCAAGTGTTAATATTAGTGAACGAAGAAGAGAACTCGCAACAATTAAAGTCCTAGGATTTTATGATAAAGAAGTTTATCAGTATATTAACCGTGAAAATACTATTTTAACATTAATAGGTATTTTATTAGGACTAGGTATTGGTAATATTCTAACTATGTATATTATTAAAACTTGTGAATTAGATATGTTAATGTTTGATCCTACGATTGCTTGGCCAAGTTATATTTATGCAATCTTGATAACAGTTGCTTTTGCTATTTTAGTAAATATAATTTTATATTTTTCACTAAAGAAAATAGATATGATTGAATCTTTAAAGAGTGTTGAATAAAGATAGAGAAAAATCATCTTTATCTTTTTTGCTACGATAAAATGTATGTTATAATGAAATAAAGTAATTTAAGGTAGAAGGGTGGCATTATGATGAAGTATCAAAATGGTGAAGAATTTTTAAATGCCATGTATCAGGATATGCATATGGAAGATGGGGTTATGTTTACTGCTGATAAAAGAGATACTCCTGTAGAAAAAATTGGAAAATATATGGACCGCTTAGAAAGGGTTCATGAAAAAGCAATGGCTAGTCCTCATAAAATGGAGCGTTTAAAAAAGGCATATTATAATCGTTATGTGATAAAAGAGCTTCCAGAAAGTTATGTTCGGCTACAACAAAGAATTGCTAGAGAAAGAGGATATGGTGAAGTTAATGTTACAGATGAAATCAAAGAGGCAATGTTATTACAAGTACAAAAAGATCAGAAAATGTCTTTAGATTCGTGGATTGAATATTTATCTAGTGATGACGCAATGTATCCTATGTGGTTTAAACATTATGCCTTTCGAGGAATGCTTAAATTGGGACAATTTGATAAAGAAAAAAGAGAATTTTCTAGGCGTAGTAAAACGACTACAGAACCGTATGTAGAGTTAAACCGAGAAGTTCTTGCTAAAGTTTATGATACTTTGTCGAAAGAAGTCGGTACGAATGATGAAATTAGTGAAGAAGTAAAAAAAGCATTAGAAAACGGAGAAAGTTTTAAAAAACTATATGAATACTATTTAAAAAATATGGATTATATTCAACATAGTGAAGAAACAGATGGTATTTGGGTTAAGTATGAACAGGGTAGTGATTATCATCCTTTATGTGAATCTTTGCAAGGCAAGAATACAAGATGGTGTACAGCAGGAGAAGAAACGGCAAAAGTCCAATTAAAAAATGGTGATTTTTATGTTTATTATACAAAAGATAAAAATGGGGAATATAAAGAGCCTAGGATAGCCATACGAATGGATGGTCATGATAAGATAGGAGAAGTAAGGGGAATTGGTCCTAATCAAGATTTGGAAGAATGCATGTTTTCTATTGTTGAGAAAAAATTAGATGAATTTTCAGACAAAGAATCATATTTAAAGAAAATTCATGATATGAAGTTATTAACAGAAATTGATAGAAAAGTACAGCAGGGAGATGAATTGTCTAGGGAAGAACTAAGCTTTTTATATGAGATAGATTCTTCAATTGAAGGCTTTGGTTGGGGCAAAGATCCTAGAATTTCTGAAATTAAAAGTAAAAGAAATGTAAAAAAGGATTATGCTTTTTTATATGATTGTATGGAAGATAATATTGGAACTAAATTGTCTGATTTTGATTCTCAGGAGATTGTTGCATATATTGGAGATTTGACTTATCAAGGAGAAAAGCCCCCTTCTGCTTTTAAAAGTTTAAAAGCTATATTAGGAAGTGCTGATTTTAGAAGTTTGACAAGTGCCGAAGGCTTAGAAAATTTACAAAGTATAAGTGGAACTGCAGATTTTAAAAGTTTAACTAGTGCAAGAGGATTAGAAGGTTTACAAAATATAGGACTTGATGCAGATTTTAGCAATTTGACCAGTGCAAGAGGATTAGAAAGTTTACAAAATATAGGTGGAAAAGCTTATTTTGGTAAATTAACTAGTGCAAGAGCTTTAGAAAATTTGCGAAGTATAGGTATAAGTGCAGATTTTAGAAGTTTGATTAGTGCCATGAATTTAAAAAAATTACAAAATATAGGCTTTAGAGCAGATTTTGAAAGTTTAACTAGTGCAGAAGGTTTAGAAAGTTTGCAAACTATAGGTGGAACTGGTGATTTTAGAAGTTTAATTAACGCAGAAGGTTTAGAAAATTTACGAAGTATAGGTATTAACGATAATTTTGACAATTTAACTAATGCAGAAGGTTTAGAAAGTTTGCAAAGTATTGGTGGAACTGCTAGTTTTAGAAATTTAATTAAAGCAGAAGGGTTGAAAAAATTAGAAAGTATAGGTAAATCTGCAGATTTTGGCAGGTTAAC
>CALVMI010000113.1 GCA_944345045.1 uncultured Bacilli bacterium
ACCTTACTCTTTGACATAACATATGTCCTCCTTTCGCCTATATCGTGTATAGACTTGCTCCATGCAAATTCTCTGATTAAACTCAACAACACCGCCAAGTGTATCAGTAACTTCACACATCACAGCCGTCATACAGAATCCATTTTACACGAAAGAAATACAAAATGCAAGAAAAAAATGCACAAAATCGCGCATTTTTAAAAATATATATAAGTAAATTAATTCACACAAAATCGACAAAAACAGAATGTCTCAATTTTCCACTCGAATTCTTTTCTAAAAACTCAATCATACACTTACAACACACCTGAATATATATAACATCTTTTTCTTTAAAATTTTGAAAAACAGATTTTTTTCTTTTAGGAATTTTTTTAATTTTCTCTAACACTTTCTTTTTAGAAACAGAAACTTTCCCAACAAAATACAATTGTTTTTTCTTTTCTTCACCCAAATATAAAGAAACAAACGGCGTACCTTCTTTATAAGAGTAAGCTCCAATATAAAAAACTTCTCTTTGAATATTTTTAACTTTTACCCAATCAGAAGAACGAGTATTAATAACATACACACTATTTTTCTTTTTACAAACAATTCCTTCTAATCCAAGCTTTTTCACATTGGAAAACAGTTTTCTACCATCACGATAAACAAAAGCTTTCATAAATACCTTACTATTTTCATACTTATTTAACTTTCTTTTTCTTTCTAATAAAAATAAATTCACCAATGATCTATCTTCATACAAGATATCAAAAGCCATAAAAATAACAGGTACTTTTAAACATAAGTTTTTAGAAACCGCTTTTACATGTATTCTTTTTTGTAATTGCAAAAAACTAGGTTTACCATCTTTAAGGGCAATAATTTCCCCATCAAATATAACTTGCCCACAAACAAGATTTTGTATTTCTCTTAATTCGGGAAATAAAAAAGTCAAATCCTTTTTATTACGACTCATAATTTTAAAAGACGTTGGACTTACATAAAGTAAAGCTCTAACTCCATCATATTTAAGTTCATAAATGTAATCTTTTGAAACAATAACCTTCTTTTTTTCTTCTAATAACATTGGCGTAAAAGTTTGATAAAAAAGACTTTTCATTTTTTTAAACTCTTTTCCAATGCTTCCATTAAAGAAGCTACTTCTATTTTCTTTTTATTTTTTTCTCTTGAAACTTTTTTGCCATGTATTTTATTTTTAATAGCCTTAGAAAGTTTAACTTGATATTCATCTTTATACTTTTGAGGTTCAAAATGCCCCTTCATTTTTAATACGAGTTCGTTTGCTAATTCCATTTCTTTATTCGTTAGTTTTGGCTTCTTCACTTCAGGCTCTTCCTTCATCTCACTTTCAAAAAACAAAGTAGTTAATAAAAAAATATCATGAGATGTTCGAATAATAGCATAATAAAATTTATTATGAATAACTAACTTACACAATGCGACTAATTTTGATTTTTCTAAAACTTGTTCTAATAAATAATAAGCTTTACTTTTATGAGCTGGCAAAACAAAATAAGTTTTTTGAAAATATTTAGCATCAATTTCCTTAATAGGAATAAAAGAAACAATTTCAATATCACCATCATTTTCCGGTTTCAAAGCATTCAATTCTTTTCTATCAAAAAAGACAATTTGTTCACCAAGAGAATCATATCCTTTAATAATATCCGTATCTTTTAGCACTTTCTTGCAATGTGAACAATACTTTTGATACATGACTCTTTCAAGACATTTCTTATGATACTGATGAAAAGATATATCATTATCTACAACTGCAGTAGAAATAGTTACCGGTATTGTAACTAAACTAAAATTAATTGTACTATATTTCTTTGCCATGACATCACCAACTATAGTATGAACAAAAAAAGCCTAATTATTTAATAACGAGGCTTTTTTATTTAACTTATTAATTTGATTTTTTAAATTTCGAAGGCCAAATTTTTCCACTTCAGCATCCAAAATAAGTTGTTCAAGATTAACATTAGGATCTAATAAATTTTTTTGAGCATACTGCATAGCTATTTCTTCCGTAATGGAATTATATGGCAAGACACAATCAATTCTTCCTAAAAACTCTTTAGAAAATATATCGTCATAACTTGTTTTCTTTAATGAAGAAAAACCAATAGGATCTCTTCCAAGAGCATTACTAGTTAAAAATATATAACTATGATTAAAGAAAATTTTCTCGCCCAAAGAATCTGTCACAAAAGATTCATCTAATATTTGTAAAAGAAGATTAATCACTTTAGGATGTGCTTTTTCAATTTCATCAAACAAAATAGTAGCATAAGGATGTTCCTGTACTTTCTGAAAAACAAAAGAATCTTTATAACCCGAAAAACCAGCCGGTGGCCCGATCAATTTATAAACACTTTCTGATGTATTATATTCACTCATATCAATACGAATAAGTTCTGTTTTTAAAACATCATTAAAAATCTTAACCGTTTGTGTCTTACCTACACCACTACCACCAACAAGCAAAAAACTCATACTTTTTTCTGAATGAACATTTAATGAATCAACAAATTTTTCTATCACTTCATCTTGACCAAGCAATGATTGATGTAAAGTATCTTTTAAATTTTGTAAAACTTCTTTTTCATTTTTTAAAATCCAATAATTCGTTTTAGTTTCAATTATTTCCAAAATATCCTCATCTGAAATAGACAATCTACAATCATCCTTCTTTTGAAGATACATTTTTTTCATTTCACTTTCATCCATTGCATCTTTAAGCGCTTCTTTAAAGTCACCAATTTTCAAACTCTTTTCCTTCTTTTTGCGAATACTTTCCAAAAGATCATTACGTTTAAAAGGTTGAATGTTTCTGACTTTCTTACGAGCACATACAGAATCAATTAAATCAATAGTTTTGTCAGGATTACTTTTATGCGGTAAATAAGATTCGCTAAATTTTAAAAAGCTTTGTTTATTTTCTTCAGTTATTGTAATTCCATAATACTTTTCAAAACTAGGAACAACTGCATCTAAAATTGTTTTCATCATTTTATCATCTGGCTCTTCAATAAGAATTTTTTCAAAACGTCGATCTAAAGCTTTATCTCTTTCTAAATATTCATGATATTCACCAAGAGTAGTCGCACCTATAACCTTTAACTCTCCTCGAGCCAAATAAGGTTTTAAAATATCAGAAGCCGAGATAGCTCCTTCAGCACCACCAGCATTTACCATCGAATGAATTTCATCAATAAAGAAAATAATATTTTTTTCTCGCAAAACCTCTTTAATAATTTTATTTAAACGTTCTTCAAATTCGCCACGATACTTTGTCCCAGCAACTAAAGCACCCATCTCTAATAAAACAATTTCTTTATCTTCTAATTCTAACGGAACTTCATGATATTTAATTCTTCTAGCTAATTCTTCTACTAAGGCGGTCTTACCAACTCCAGCCTTACCAATTAATAAAGGATTATTTTTTTGTCTTCTAAGCAATGTTTCAATCATGAACTCTATTTCCTTATCTCTGCCGACAATCGTTTTTTCTCTTGAAACATTCCCGCTTAACGAAACCCCTATTTTATATACTTCCAAATTTTTATTTCGTTTATTTTTAGGAAGAACATTTTGTTTTAGCAAAGCATATACTTCTTCTAAAGAAACATCCATACTAAGTAAAATACGAATCGCTACTCCTTCGCCTTCTTCTAATATAGAAAGAACAAGAATTTCTGGAGTAACAACACCTTTATTTGTCTCACTAGCTTCAGCATTAGAAAGTTCCAAAACCCTTTTTAACATGGGTGTATACAAAGTAAAATCTTGATAAGTACTTGCCCTGCCAATAGTATGCAAAAGCTCTTCTAAAAAAGTATCATAATTTACACCATATAAAGAAAAGATATCAGATACTTCCTTAGAACTTTTTAAAAGTGCTAGAAATAAATGTTCCGTTCCAACATACGGATGTTTTAATTCATAACGAATATTCTCTGCACTTTTTAAAATAGATGCTACTTCAAACCCATAATTTTGAAACATAAAAAAAATCCTCCTTTATTCACTCTATGAAAGTTATGTGAAAAAAGAAGAATTTTTATACATTTTTACTTTGAAAAATCAAATAAATTTAAACCAATTTCTTCATCAAAACGTCTATTTACTTCACCATCAATTTTCGTAATAATTATTTCACCAGTTGCCGAGATAACAGCTTTAACTAAATGACCACCAAAGGTATTTAAAGAAGCATC
>CALVMI010000114.1 GCA_944345045.1 uncultured Bacilli bacterium
AGCGGTTCTTCATCAAGAAGGACCATGTTTAGTTATTGCAGGAGCAGGTTCAGGAAAAACTAAAGTTTTAACGACTAGAATTGCTCATTTGATTGATAGTGGGGTAGATTCTTATCATATTTTAGCCATTACCTTTACCAATAAGGCTGCCAAAGAAATGAAAGAACGATTATCGACGATGGTTTTAGATAATGAAGCATTTGTAGGAACTTTCCATTCTTTTGGTTTACGGATTATTCGTGAGAATGTTTTGAAACTTGGCATGGAACGTAATTTTACGATTTTAGATAGTGATGATGTTTTAAGTTTAATTAAAAAGATTTTAAAAGAAAAGGGATATGAAATTAAAGAAGTTTCTCCATCTTATATTCGAAATCGAATTAGTTTTATTAAAAATGAAATGCTTACTAATGCTGAGATTGAAAAGTTTTTTCAAAGTGATATGGAAAAAATCGCTTATGAAGTTTATTTAGAATACAATATGAAATTAAAACAAAATAATTCGGTTGATTTTGATGATTTATTAAGACTTCCCGTTTTATTATTTCAAGAACATCCTGAAGTTTTGGAGCATTATCAAGATAAGTTTCAGTATATATTAATTGATGAGTATCAAGATACGAATGAAGTGCAATATAAATTAGTGAAATTGTTGGCTCGTAAGTATCAAAATTTGTTTGTTGTTGGCGATCCTGATCAATCTATATATCAATTTCGAGGAGCAAATTATAAAAACATTTTAAATTTTGAAAAAGACTATCCAAATGCGACAGTTATTTCTTTAGAGGATAATTATCGTAGTACGAAAATGATTTTAGATGCCGCTAATAGTGTTATTAAAAATAACAAAGAACGAAAAGAAAAAAATTTACGAAGTCATCATGGTGAAGGATTGAAAATTAAATATATGCGAGCTTATGATGAAAAAAATGAAATATCTTTAGTTATATCTGAGATCAAAAAGTTGTTTTTAGAAGGATATAAAAATAAAGATATTGCCGTTTTTTATCGTACGAATGCGCAAGCTCGGGTTGTTGAAGAACAATTTTTAAAAGCTAATATTCCTTATAAAGTTGTTGGAAGTTATTATTTTTATGCTCGTAAGGAGATCAAAGATTTAATTTGCTATTTAAGACTTATTTTAAATCCTCATGATAATGTGTCTTTAGAAAGAGTTATCAACGTTCCTAAAAGAGGCATTGGAGCAAGTAGTATTGCTAAATTAGTTTCTAAAGCAAATGAAGAGGATGGCAGTATGTTTGCGGCTTTAAGTTCACCTAAGGAGATGGAATTTAAAAATTTAATTTTAGATTTGCAAAAAGAAAGTGAATCTATGTCTTTAACTGAACTTGTTGATGCTGTTTTAGAAAAAACAGGAATGAAACAAGAATTAGAAAATGATTCCTCTTTGGAAAGCGAACTTCGATTAGATAATTTAATGGAATTTCGAAGTATTACCAAAACTTATGAAGATACAACTGGCAGTGTAGATTTGGGTGATTTTTTAGAGGAAATTAGTTTAGTTGCTGATATTTCTGAACATAAAAATACTGATGATGTTGTTACTTTAATGACAATGCATAGTGCTAAAGGTCTAGAATTTCCAGTTGTGTTTTTAGTTGGAATGGAAGAGGGTTTATTTCCACATCAAAATAGCTTTACAGAAGAAGGCGGGATTGAAGAAGAAAGACGTTTGTGTTATGTTGCTATAACAAGAGCAAAAGAACGTTTGTATATTTCAAATGCAAAATCTAGAATGATGTATGGTCAAACAAATCGTAATATTCCAAGTCGATTCATTGCTGAAATTGACTCAGAACTTTTAGAAAAAGCTTTTGTAGATCCTGAAGAAAAGGTGATTTTCAAAGAAGAAATGTATACGGATCAAGATGTTGATTATAAAATTGGCGATGTAGTTATGCATACAATCTATGGTAAAGGGGTAGTTGTAGGTGTGGATAAGTCGTTAGTAACGATTGCATTTTCCAAGAGATTTGGAATTCGAAAACTTATGAAAAATCATAAGAGTTTAACGAAAATGAATTAGAGGGATAGATATGAATGGAAATTATTATTTGGGAAATGAATTAACTAGAATTTATAAAAAGAAAGATGCTTATCTCACATTAGTTCAGAAAATTACTCCTACTGGATATGTCACTATACATACCATTTTTGATAATACTTTTGATTTTTCTTTATATCCAAATATTGAAAGTTGTTTATCTGATCAGGTATCTTTTGGAATATACTATCAAAAAAATAAAGAACGTTATAAAGCTTTTATTGAAGAAGAAAAATTTCTTGACGGTCATCTTCACTATGAAAAACTTTGGCAAGAAAATGGAACTACGATGGAAGAGGCTCTTATTTTGCTAGAAGAAAAGATTTCACTTGAGAAAGGTCGGGGAAGAAAATGAATGATCTTACACTAGTTGTCATGGCGGCAGGTATGGGAAGTCGCTTTGGCGGTTTAAAGCAAATTACACCAGTGGATGATGATGGAAATTTTTTGATTGATTATTCTATATATGATGCTATTAAAGCTGGTTTTACGAAAGTTGTTTTTATTATTAAAAAAGAAAATTTACAAGATTTTCAAAATACAATTGGTAAAAGAATAGAGAAAAAGATTAAGGTAGAATATGCTTTTCAAAATTTGGCAGATGTACCGGATTTTGTAACAGTTCCTAGTTCAAGAATTAAGCCTTGGGGAACTGTTCATGCTCTTTTAGCGGCCAAGCCTTATATTCATGGTGCTTTCGCAGTTATTAATGCTGATGACTTTTACGGTTTTTCTTCATATCAAATTGTGGCGAATTATTTAAAAACGTCAAAAGATGAAAAAGAACAAATTGCTATTCCTTATCCATTTATAAAAGTTAGTAGTAAGCATGGTTTTGTTAAACGAGGCGTCTTATTTTATGATGGAAAAAAGGTGAGCAAAATTGTTGAGTGTAGTATAGGATATTGCGATGATAAACTTATTGCTAAACCGCTTGATGGCAGTGAACAATTTGAAATTGCTGAAGATCATCCTGTTTCTATGAATTTTTTCGGCTTTAAAGAAAGTATTTTAGATGATTTAGAAAATTATTTTCTTGATTTTATGAGAGAAAATGCAGTTGATTTGAACAATGTTGAGGCTTTACTTCCAATTTTTTTAGATGAATATCTGGCTAAGGGAAAAATTTCTTTAGTTTATCAAGTTACGGATTCGATGTGGCTTGGTATGACCTATAAAGAAGATTTAGATGAAGTAAAGAAACAATTACAAATTTTAAAAGAAAAAGAAGAGTATCCAATGCATTTATGGTAAGGAGGATTTATCATGTTTGAAGAAAAGAAAAAAAGAGTCGAAGAATTAACAAGCATTTTAGAGAAAGCTAATTATGAATATTATGTGCTTGCTAATCCTTCTTTAACAGATCAAGAATTTGATAAGTATATGCGCGAGCTTGAAAATATTGAAGAGGAGTATCCTGAACTTGCTAGTCCTAATTCTCCGACAAAAAGAGTTGGTGGTGAGGTTATTGACAAGTTTCAAAAGATTCGTCACAGTATTCCAATGCTTTCTTTACCTGATGTTTTTAATGAAGATGAAATCCGCGAATTTGATGAAAGAATAAGAAAATCTGGTTTTAATCCGGAATATGTTTGTGAATTAAAAATTGATGGTTTAAGTGGTTCTTTTCATTATGAAAATGGTGAACTTGTTACTGGAGCAACTAGAGGTGATGGAATTGTTGGTGAAGATATTACCCATAATGTAAAAACGATTCGTAGTTTACCCCTTCGTTTAAAAAATAATATTGATATTGAAGTTCGTGGTGAAATTTATATGCCAAAAGAAGTTTTGGCCAAACTTAATCAAGAACGAGCCGAGCTTGATTTGCCTTTGTTTCAAAATTGCCGGAATGCTGCGGCTGGATCTATTCGTCAACTTGATTCTAAAGTCGCGGCAGGAAGAGGATTAGATACGTGGATTTATCATTTGCCTAATCCAGAAGATTATGGAATTAAAACGCACTTTGAAGCTTTAGAATTCATGAAAGATTTAGGTTTTAAAGTAAATCCAGCGAATCG
>CALVMI010000115.1 GCA_944345045.1 uncultured Bacilli bacterium
GTAGAGAAAATTGCTTTACAGCATCATATCTCGCCGCATACTCTTCGGCATACCTTTGCAACACATATGCTTTTAAATGGGGCAGATATAAGAACAGTTCAAGAACTTTTGGGCCATGAAAAATTAAATACGACACAGATTTATACGCATTTATCTAATGATTATTTAAGACAGGAATATTTACATAAAATGAAAAGAAGGTAAACTTTTGTAGAATTGTCAGGTATTCGTTGGCAATTCTTCTTTTTTACGTTATAATAATAAGTGTAGCAAAGGAGAATGATTGATGCAGAAATATGTCTATATGTTTCAAGAAGGAAACAAAGATATGAGAGAATTACTAGGGGGTAAAGGTGCTAATCTAGCCGAGATGACACGTATTGGCTTGCCAGTTCCACGTGGATTTACGGTAACTACCGAGGCTTGTACAAGCTATTATGAGAACAAAGAAAATTTGCCAAAAGAAATTGAAGAAGAAATTTTAGATTCTTTAAAATCTTTGGAAAAATTAACAGGTAAGTCTTTTGGTGATCCTAAAAATCCATTACTTGTAAGTGTTAGAAGTGGTGCTAGAGCGAGTATGCCAGGAATGATGGATACCGTTTTGAATTTGGGACTTAACGATGAAGTTGCGAAAGAGTTTACGATTACAACGAATAATAAACGATTTGTATATGATTCTTATCGCCGTTTTATTCAAATGTATGCTGATGTTGTAAAAGGGTATCCAAAAAGTTCTTTTGAAAGACACATTGATGAAGTAAAGAAAGAAAAAGGCGTTTCTTTTGATACGGAATTAGATGCTTTGGATATGGAAAGAATCACGAACGATTTTAAAGAAATTTATAAAGAAATTGCTCATGAAGATTTTCCACAAGATCCAAAAGAACAATTGCTTGAAGCAGTAAGAGCTGTATTTAGAAGCTGGAATAATGAAAGAGCTATTTATTATCGTAGAATGAATGATATTCCTTCATCTTGGGGAACAGCTGTCAACGTTCAAGAAATGGTATATGGAAATATTGGAACTACTTCTGGTACAGGCGTTGCATTTACAAGAAATCCGGCAACAGGAGAGAAGAAATTATATGGTGAGTATTTAATTAATGCTCAAGGAGAAGATGTGGTTGCTGGTATTAGAACACCAAGTCCAATTTCTAAGTTAGCTGAAGATATGCCAGAAGTATACAAAGAATTTGAAGAATTGGCTCAAAAATTAGAAGATCATTATCGTGATATGCAAGATATGGAGTTTACAATTGAAAATGGTAAATTGTTTATGCTTCAAACCAGAAATGGGAAAAGAACAGCAGCCGCGGCTATTAAAATTGCCGTTGATTTAGTTCGCGAGGGAAAAATTACGGAAGATGATGCTTTATTAAAAGTAGAACCAAAACAATTAGATGCCTTACTTCATCCAACTTTTAATGAAGAAAGTCTAAAAAAAGGAACTGTTTTGGCTACTGGGCTTGCAGCTAGTCCTGGAGCAGCTGCTGGGCATATTTATTTCACGGCTAAAGAAGCAACTGAAGCAAATAAAAATGGCGAAAAGGTTATTTTAGTTCGTTTAGAAACAAGTCCTGAAGATATTGAAGGAATGAATCATTCTGAAGGAATTTTAACAATTCGTGGTGGGATGACGAGTCATGCAGCTGTAGTAGCACGTGGTATGGGTACTTGTTGTGTGTCTGGTTGTGGTGAACTTACAATTAATGAAGAAGAAAAATGGATTAAAACAAAAGATGGTAAAGTTCTTCATGAAAAAGATGCAATCAGTTTAGATGGTTCAACCGGAAAAGTGTATGAAGGACTTATTGAAACAGAAGCACCTTCAATAAGTGGTGATTTTGAAACTTTCATGGAATGGGCTGATCAAAGAAGAAAATTAAAAGTTCGTGCGAATGCTGATAATGAAAGAGATGCAATGCAAGCTAAAAAATTTGGCGCTGAAGGTATTGGCTTATGTCGAACTGAGCATATGTTCTTCGAAAAAGAAAGAATCTTTAATTTCCGTAAAATGATCATGGCTGATACGGTAGAAGCAAGAGAAAAAGCTTTAGAAGCTATTTTACCTTATCAAAAAGAAGACTTTATTGCTCTTTACAAGGCGATGGCGCCTAATCCAGTTGTTATTCGTTATCTAGATCCTCCTTTGCATGAATTCTTACCACATGATGATGAAGAAATACTTGAATTAGCTAAAGACTTACAAGTTTCAGTTGAAGAGTTAAAAAATCGTATTGATTCATTAAAAGAATTTAACCCAATGATGGGTCACAGAGGTTGTAGACTTGCTATTACTTATCCAGAGATTGCCCGCATGCAAACAAGAGCTGTTATTGAAGCGGCAATCGAGGTCATGAAAGAAGGCTATACGATTACACCAGAGATTATGATTCCGTTAGTAGGTAGTGTTAAAGAACTTACTTATGTTAAAGAAGTGGTAACAAAAACAGCTGATGAAATTATTAAAAATGCTGGTGTAGAGCTATCTTATGAAGTAGGAACAATGATCGAAATACCAAGAGCGGCCCTAATTGCTGATGAATTAGCAAAACATGCAGATTTCTTCTCTTTTGGAACGAATGATTTAACTCAAATGACTTTTGGATTCTCAAGAGATGATGCAGGTAAATTCTTAAATGAATATTATGCTAAACAAATATTTGAACAAGATCCATTTGCCCGTTTAGATCAAGAAGGCGTTGGACAACTTGTAAAAATGGCAGCTGAAAAAGGAAGAAGTACAAATCCAAATATTTCTTTGGGTGTATGTGGCGAGCATGGCGGAGATCCTTCAAGTATAGAATTCTGTCACCAAGTCGGACTTGATTATGTTTCATGTTCTCCATTTAGAGTGCCAATTGCTAGACTTGCTGCTGCACAAGCTGCTATACGCGAAAAAGAAAACAATTAGCTGCGATATGCCTAATAAATGCTTTTTATTGAGATTGTAGAAAGCTTCATCGCATGATGAGGTTTTCTTTTTTTATGCTGTTAGGTCTAATGAAATAATTTATATTTAATTTGATATAAAATTTTTCAGATTATTCATTGAATGAGATTTTCATTTGGAAAAATTCTTGAACTAGTCCTTATCTTTATTGTATAATAATTTAAGAAAGATAAAGTGGGTGATAAAATGATAGCATTAAGTATAGGAAAAAGTACATACGATACAACTGTTCCGGTAGAACAGTATCCGATAGAAAACAGCAAAAATTTGATTAAGGAAAAATTGGAAAGCAGTGGTGGAAGTGGTTCCAATGTGGCTTATTTATTAGGAAAATGGAATACAGAATCTTATTTTGCTGGTGTTGTAGGATATGATGATTTTGGCTCTTTTATTAAAAAAGATTTGGAATCTGTGAGTGTTCATACTAATTTTTTAGAAGTAAATTATGAAAGAAAAACAACAACGACTTTTATTATTGCTAATAAGGCGACTACTTCACGAACACAACTTATGATTGAACCTGAGGTATATCATTTAAAAAAGTATGATTATGATATCGTACCAGATTTGATTTATTCAGATGGTTATGAGTATTCGGCAACAATGTCGGCCTTAAATAAATTTCCAAATGCCATTTCTGTTTTGGGAGCAGGATTAAATTATGCTGATCCTAAGGAAGTTGTTTCTTTAGCAAAAGAATTTAAATATGTAGTTTTTTCTCTTGAATTTGCTTGTCAAACAACAAGAATGCGTGTAGATGTAAATAATCCTACTCATTTGCTTAATTTATATAAAGAATTGCATGAAAAATTTCCAAAAAATGAAGTTATTGTTACGTTACAAAATCAAGGAGCTTTATTCTCTATAAATGGAGAGGTAAAAATCATGCAAACTCTTCCAGTAAATGAAGTAGACCGTAGTGGTGCTGGCGATGTTTTTGATGGAGCATTACTTTATGCATTAGGAAAGGGTTATTCTTTAGAAGTAGCTGTTCGTCTAGCTAATATTGCTGCTGCTTTATCAACGACTAAAATGGGGGCAAAAACTTCTATTCCATTACTCTCAGATGTTATTTCACAATATGAAATGAAATTTGGAAGACTAGATGAGGCAATTAATGCAACTTCACAAGTTTCTACTGTGTCAAATCCTCAAGGATCAGAAGGTAATAATGCTTCGATACCTCCAGTAGAAACAGCCCCTTCAAATATGAATCCTCAAATGAATTTACCTAAGCAAAATGAAATGCCTTTACCTAATCCAAACATTTCAACTGAAGAAAAGACTCAACAATGAAGTATCCGCAGATAGATTTACATGGTGAGTTTGCTGTCACCGCTTATACTGTTGTTCATGGGTTTATTTTAGATCATCTTAAGTTAGGCGATCCAGTAGTTGTAATTATTCATGGCAAAGGTAGTGGCAAATTAAAAGAAGAAGTTCATCATATTTTAGCACATGAACCACACGTTATAAATTTTCATTTAGATCCATTTAATTTAGGACAGACGATTGTTCAATTAGATGTTTCTAAATGAATTTTTTTGTCAAAATTTGACATTTTTGTTGATATATGGTATATTTTAGTCCCAATAGGGAAAAATAGAAAAAAGCAAGAGAGTAGACACAAATTTGACATTTTTTCTCTTTTGTGGTATAATGAAATTACGAAAAGAGTTATAGGGGGGTATGTGAGATGAAAAGTTTTGTCTTAGATTATGTTAATGAAAACGAATTTCGTAAGTTAGAAAGATCATTAAAAAAATATAATATGCGTGCTTTTAAAAAATTAAGTTTCGAATATTATCCAATGATGCGTGATGGTGAGTTTCCAGGTGAAATCATTAGTCAAAACAAAAAAGCTGGAACTGTTACTTACGAATTAAAATTGCCTAGTGATGCAATGTTTGCTCAAGTTCATGGTGAAGTAAAACTTATTTATACAGTTTATAAAAAAGAAGAAACGGTTATGTTAAAAGAAATCTTACCGAAAGATATTCTTCTTGAAGGCCATCGTTCAGAACTTGGTACATATAAAGGTATTATGATTAGTAAATCAAATGCTTCTAAAGACAGATTTAAAATTGATTTACTTAATATGCTACAGGGAAAATAATTTTTTCTCTGTTTTTTATGTATAAAAAAACTCCATTTTATAAAAAATGGAGCATTTATTTAACTGAACTTAATATTTTTAATAAATATATAGAGGTTCGCTTGTTTTTTAATACATTCAATAGTATACTTTTTGTAGGGAATATCAGTTGTTGAGTGTCTACCTCTAATCTTTATAGAGAGGAGGTTTGATAAA
>CALVMI010000116.1 GCA_944345045.1 uncultured Bacilli bacterium
AAGATAACTGGTTTAACAGAAAAGCAAGTAGAAAATAGAATTTTAAAAGGACAAATCAATAAAGTGGACGATGATAAAACTAGAACTAATTGGGAGATTATTCGAGATAATGTTTTTACTTTATTTAATCTTTTTAATGTGTTAATTGCGATTGCTTTAATTTATGTTGGTGCTTATACAAATCTTTTTTATATGGCTATCATAATTCTTAATATTGGTATTGGTATTTATCAAGAAATTCATGCTAGAAATTTAGTAAGAAAACTAAGCGTTTTAAAAGAAAGCAAAGTTAAAGTCCTTCGTGATGGTGAAGAAAAAGAAATTAAAATAGATGAAGTTGTTTTAGATGACATTTTACTCCTTGAAACAGGAAGTCAAATTGTTTGTGATTCTATAGTGGTAAAAGGCGAAATGGAAGTAAATGAATCTTTACTTACTGGTGAATCAGACTCAATAGCTAAACAAGAAAATGATGAACTTCTTTCAGGTAGTTATGTGGTAAGTGGAAAATGTATGGCAAAAGTTACCAAAGTTGGTAAGGATAGTTTTGCCTCCCACATTACAAGTGAAACGAAAAAATATAAAAGAGCTGAATCAGAATTAGTAAATTCCATGAAAAAAGTAACTAGAGTTACTAGTTTTGCTATTATTCCAATTGGCATTATGTTATTTGTTGAGGCATATTTTTTAAGAAATACTGGCGAATTTGATTCAGTTGTTACTACAGCAGCAGCTTTACTTGGGATGCTTCCTAAAGGACTAATGTTATTGATCACAATTTCTCTTGCTACTGGAGTTATTAAATTAGCAAAGAAAAAAGTATTAGTTCAAGATTTATATAGTGTCGAAACACTTGCGCATGTTGACACCCTATGCCTAGATAAAACCGGAACTATTACGGAAGGTAGAATGCGTGTAAGCGAAGTATGGGTTACAAATGATAAAATTTTAAAAGAACCATTAGAAAAAGTAATGAGTGCTTTTGTTTCTGAAATAAAAGATAATAATGCAACCTTTTTAGCGTTAAAAGACTATTTTAAAGAAATTGCTGAATATAAAGTAGTAGATACCATGGCATTTTCCTCAGAAAGAAAGTGGAGTAGTACAAGTTTTGAAGAAATTGGTTCAATTGTTATTGGCGCACCTGAAAGATTAGTGGAAAGAAGTAATAGCACTCTTCCTAAAAAAATTCTTGAATTTCAAAAGGAAGGAAAAAGAGTTTTAGGCATTGCTCATACGAGTGAAGTAATTTCAACAGAAAATTTACCATCTTTAGAAATGATTGGATTTATTATATTAGATGATCCTTTAAGAAAAAATGCTAAAGAAATGTTAGGATTCTTTAAAAAGCAAAAAGTCGATATTAAAATTATTTCTGGAGATAATCCTTTAACTGTTTCTAGTATTGCTAAAAAAGCTGGTTTAGAAGATTACAATTCTTATATTGATTTATCTACAATTACAAACGATGAAGATATCAGAACCATTGTAAATGATTATAGTATTTTTGCTAGAGTACTTCCTCATCAAAAAAAGATTATTGTCGAATCTTTACAAAGCCAAGGAAGAACAGTCGCGATGACTGGTGATGGAGTAAATGACGTTATTGCTTTAAAACAAGCAGATTGTAGTATTACTCTTCCAGAAGCAAGTGATGTTGCAAGACAAGTTTCTCAAATCGTTTTATTAAATTCTGATTTTAGTGTTCTTAAAGATGTATTAATGGAAGGTAGAAGAGTAGTAAATAACATTACAAATGTTGCTCGTATTTTCTTTATTAAAACAATTTATTCTGTTTTGCTTTCTATTTTTAATATTATTACAAATACCCCATTTCCATTTATTCCAATTCAAATTACTTTAATTGACTTGGCTATCGAAGGGTACACATCTTTCTTCTTATCATTTAAAAGAAATGACACCCCAATCGAGGGCAGTTTCTTAAAAACTGTTTTAAAAAATGCTTCACCGTATGCTTTTACGATTATCATTGTGTTAGTAATTTTAACGTTTATGAGATCAGGCCTTGGCATAGACGAAAGTACAATGCTTACAATTGAATATTTGTCCATTGGAGGTATCAGTATTTTTGCAGTTATTGCTGCATGCAGGCCATTTAACAAATTAAGTACCTTTTTATGTACTACCACGGCACTAGGCTTTTTCATGGCAACATACTTATTTCAGAATTTGTTACATTTAACGCCTTTAAATTCTGATGGAATAGCTATTTTGGTTTGTACACTTGCTATTTCCTATATTTTAGTCGTTGGTTTAAAAATAATTATTGACAACATAGTAAAAGATATGAAGAAATAGAGGGAGATTGAGTTATGAATAAAAAAGTAGTTTATATAAGTATTGGAGTTATAACGGTTTTACTTGGAATTTTTGGTGTAGAAATTTTGCTACAAAATTTAAAATCTCAGTCAACTTTGTCAGATACTAAAACGGATAAAAAACAATTTTATTTTTACAATGATAGTTCTAGTGGCAGTTATTTTTGGCAAAATGAAGAACCCAAAACAAAACTTTTTTATACCTGTGAGACAGAAAGTTGTGAAATACTTGTAAATGAACAACAAACGTCAAGTCCATATTTTCTCATACGTGATGGAAAATATTATTTAGTTGACTATCAAAAGAAAGAAGTTTTAGAAACGCCAATTGAAGAGCAAAAATATCGTTTCGTTGAACAAAAAGAAAATTTTGCATATCTAGTTAAAGAAGTAGCTGATGATTCTTCTTTAAAAACTTTTGATATCTATCTTTATAATCAAAATAAAGTTATCGAATTGCCAGAATTTGAAAAAGACTATAAAACTCAACTTTTACAGATAGGTCAAAACTATATTATTCAAAATGAAGAGGCTTTAGGACCAACCACTCCTCCAGTAAGCAAAGATTTTATTTATGATGAAAATTTCAATTTAATAAGTAATGATTATTATGTATATGGATTCGATAGTGAAAATAATTTAATAGTAGCACCCGAGTATCAATTAATGTTTGGTGGTGGATCTAACATTCAAGGTTATTCACAAGTTAAAAACTTTTTAAAGATTGATGGTACAGGAAAAATAGTTGATACGCTACCAACACCATTATCTATGCAAAGTTTTGTATATGCAAATTCACAAACTAATCAAATTGCCTATTATTTTGCAGTTGATAATGACAATATCTTAAAATTATATGATATAAATGGGAATGTAATAACAAGTGTAGAAGAATGGTCTGATCAGAAAAGCACTTGTATAGGAGAACATCCTGTATATCAAGGTGGTGCTACCCTTACTTTTGCTATTGGAAATGGTGAGGAAAATGCTAAAGAGTACATATATTTTTTTGAAACTAACAAATTAACAGTTATTCAGATGGACTATCCTTTGTGTTCGAGTTAAAAAAATAACAGATGAAATTTCTGTTTTTTTTTGCTTAAGTTTATACGAATAAAAGATTGACATGTGTTATATACTGTTATATACTGTATATAACAGCGATGTGGGAAATGAAAATATTAATTAGTAATAGTAGTTCAGTACCTATATACGAACAAATAAAGAATAGTATTATTGAACAAATCATGAATGAAGAACTAAAAGAAGACGAGGCTCTTCCTTCAATAAGAAGTTTAGCCCTAGATATTCATATAAGTGTTATGACAATAAAAAAAGCTTATGATGAGTTAGAAAAAGAAGGGTACATTATTACAAGACAAGGAAAAGGAAGCTTTGTTGCTCCTAAAAATTTAGAATTTGTAAAAGAAAGAAAGCAGCAAGAGATGGAAGAACATTTAGAAAAAGCTATAGAAATTGCCAATACATTACGCATTTCTATGAATGAAGTAAAAGAATTGATCGATATTTTAGATAGGAGAGAAAAAGAATGAACAAATTAGTAGAAATTAAAAATTTAGAAAAGAAATATCAAGATTTTACTTTAGGACCAATTAATGTCACTTTCCCTGGAGGTGTAATCATTGGTTTAATTGGCGAAAACGGAGCAGGTAAAACAACTTTTATAAAATCTTTATTAGAAATAGTTCAAAGTACAGGTGAGAAAATCTTTTTTCAGCAAAATATCCAAGGAAATTCAATTAACATGAAAGAAAACATTGGTGTTGTTTTAGATAACATCTTTTTTCCAGAAATTTTAACCCCTTTAGATATTCATAAAATTATGAAAAATATTTATCAAACATGGGATTCAGAAATGTATTTTTCTTATTTAGAAAAATTTTCTTTACCCAAAAAGAAAGCAATAAAAAACTTTTCTAAAGGAATGAGAAAAAAATTAGAAATCGTCACAGCTTTATCTCATCATCCAAATCTTCTTATTTTAGATGAGCCAACAAGTGGTTTGGATCCTATTGTCAGAAAAGAAGTATTAGATATATTTTTAGATTTTATTCAAGATGAAGAACATAGTATTCTTTTTTCCACTCATATCACTTCAGATTTAGAACACATTGCTGATTATATTTGGTTTTTAGATAAAGGAAAAATTGTTTTAGAAGATACAAGAGATAACATTATGGATAGTTATGGAATTTTAAAATGTGGATTAGAAGATTTTGAAAAGATCAAAAAAGAAGAAATCATTAGTTATATAAAAACTCGTTATGGTTATGAAATTCTAGTAAATAATAGAGAAAAAATAAAAAAGAATTATCCAAAAATGATTGTAGATAAAATCACTTTGGAAGATTTAATGCTCTTAATTGTGAAAGGAGAAAATTTATGAAAGGATTAATCGTAAAAGATTTATTGATGGTTAAAGGAAATGGCAAGGCCATTTTAACTTTCTTATTTGTTTTTTGTATTATTTCTTTACAAGGAAATGATATTATTTATTTCGTGCCAGCATTTATAAGTATGATGATTTTTATGACTACCTTTAGTTATGATGAATATAATAAATGGGATGCTTATGCCATAACACTTCCTATAAAAAAAGATAGTATTGTTCTTTCTAAATATATTGGAAGTATTTCTTTGTTACTTTTTTCTTTGATAGTTACTTTTCTAATAGCTTTAATAATTGGGATTATAAATCAAAATTTTGATGCAGAGTATACTCTTACATTATTAGGAGCTTGTGGAGGATCAATCGTGTTTCTTGAAGCAATCATTTTCCCTTTGTTAATAAAATTTGGAGTAGAAAAAGGAAGAATAGGCTTATTTGTAGGCATTTTCCTAGTTAGTGCTTTGTTAGGTTTCATAATTCAAAATGTATCTATTACTATTCCAGAAAATATTGAAGTTTTTTTAGAAACCTATTTACCATGGTTAATCAGCGTATTTTTAATATTTGCCATTTTTATTTCTTATCAAATTGCTAAAAAAATTTATATGAAGAAAGAATTTTAGTTGCTTCTTTCTTCTTTTTTTGCTATGTTTGTAGTAGGAGAATGTTATGAAAAAATATGCTATCTTTTTAAGTGTGCTTCTTTTTCTTATCTTATGGTTATGCTGGCCAAACATCTTTTTTGGAGAAGTAAGTTATATTTGGTTTTTGCTACTAATAATAGAAAGTATAGTATTATATTTAAAAAAATATAAAATTTCTTTTTTTCTTTTAATTATTTTAATTCCAATTATCTTAATTATCTTATATGCTATTGATCCAAGAGTTTTTCTAGATGAAATATTTGGCGCGGTTTATCTTTTAAATACTTACTTGATATATTTAATCATTAATCTTTATAAAGATTTAGAACGTCCTATCAAAACTAAAAGTATAGTAGGTATTATACTACTTACTCTTATTATGATAGTAACAGTGGATTTTCGAAAATTACTAGATGTCGAAAAACCTGTTTTTATGATTTCAATAAATGACTATTATTATGGCTTAGGATATAAAGCCAAAAGTAAAGAAATTTATAATAGAGAAGACTCTTATGTGCATCATGAGTTAGAATTTGGTTTTTGGTTTTATACTTGGGATTTAAGTCATGATATGTATGTTTCTGATTTGAGAATATGATATAATACTATTGGATGGTAAATATGAGTAAAAGAAGACGAAGAAGAAAAAGAAAAAATTATATAAACCATATCTTAATTTGTATTGCGATATTTTTAATTTTGTCTGTTGTTGTATATTATGTTGAGCCAGTACGTACTTTTTTTGAAAATACTTTTCATACATCTTTTGATACCTCTTATTCAATTGAAGCACCTACATATGAAGGAAAGTTATATACTGTTTTAAACAATAATATTCCAAATTTTGACGAGAGTGATTATACAACTGAAACTTTTGAAGATTATAGCGAGTTAGATTCTTTAGGTAGATGTGGAGTAGCTTATGCAAACATCAGTAAAGAAACGATGCCTACTACAGATCGAGAAAGTATTAGTAGTGTTAATCCAACTGGATGGCATTCGGTAACTTATGATATCGTTTCAGGAAAGTATTTGTATAATCGATGTCATTTAATTGGTTTTCAATTAGCTGGAGAAAATGCGAATGAAAAAAATTTAATTACTTGTACAAGAACGATGAATGTAGAAGGAATGCTTCCATTTGAAGAGGAAGTCGCAAACTATGTTGAAGAAACAAACAATCATGTTTTATACCGGGTAACTCCAGTTTTTGAAGGAAACAATTTAGTTGCCAGTGGAGTTCAAATAGAAGCCAGTAGTGTAGAAGATAAATGTAAAAGTGTTTGTTTTAATGTTTTTGTTTATAATATTGAAGAAGGAATAGAAATAGATTATTTAACCGGTGAAAGCTGGCTATCAACATAAAATATTTCGATAATATGGATATAAAAGAAAAAGAATTTGAAAATCAAGCTAAATATGGTGCAATGGGTGATATTTTCAAAGGAATGTTTTCATCTCCTAAATTAAAAAAAGAGCTTGACAAAAAAATAAAAGAAGAATTTAATAAAAGTAAATTGGAGAATAACGTATATGAGTAAATATTATGATAATGTTAGTAAAGAAATAAAAGAGTATTTTAAAATTTTAGAGCCTGATTTTCCGGAATGGTTAAACGCATACATAGATACAAAAGAATTATTATCACAAAAATATATTAGTATTACTTGTGGTACCATATATTCTGATTTATTTGAAAGTGATTTTTTCTTTTCAAGTTTAGATCATTCCGTAGCAGTTGCTCTAATTGTTTGGCATTTTACCCATGATAAAAAACAAACTTTATCAGGGTTATTTCATGACATTGCCACACCCGTATTTAAACATTGTATAGATTTTCTAAACGGTGATTATATGACACAAGAATCAACAGAAGATTTAACTACGGAAATGATTAAAAACTCTAAAGAAATAATGACTTTATTAAAAAGAGATAACATTAATATAGAAGAAGTAGACAATTATCACTTATATCCGATTGCAGATAATGATACTCCAAAGCTATCTGCCGACAGATTAGAATATTCTCTTTCAAATGCTTTGTTTACGTATAAAATGTTAGATTTTGAAAGTATTAAAGAAATTTATGATGATATAAATATTCAATCGAATGAAGCAAATGAAATAGAGCTGGGTTTTAGAACTAAAAAAATAGCTAGAAATTTTGTAAAAGTTACAAGTAGATTATCTATTATATATCGTGAAGATAGAACTAGATATTCTATGCAGTTAATAGCGGATATTTTAAAAAGATTAAATGATGAAAACAAAATATCTATAAAAGATTTATATGAATTAAAAGAAAGTGACGTAATTAGTATTATAGAAAATTCTAAATATAATAACATATTTAATATTTGGAAAAATGCTAAGAAAGTAAAAATATCAAAAGAAGAACCTAAAGATGTTTACTATGTACATCACGGGGCAAAAGTTAGATATATTGATCCATTACTTAATGGTGAAAGAATTTCTAAATGCTGTAAGAGTGCAAATAAATTGATAGAAAATAATTTGGCTTATGACATGAACAATTATGTGTATTTAGATTTGAATTTTAAAGATTAGAGAGTTATGTTGAGATTTATATAATAGAATTTGTGTGGGAGTCCAAATTCAGTGCTAGCACTGTGTATCAGTTACACACAATTTGCACACGAGGACTAAAAAGTGGACAAAAATGTTAAAATTTAGTAAAAAAACAGGTATTTTTTCTATAAAAAATCATTAAAAAAAGCCCTTAAATAAAGGCTTTATAGACATTTTGGAGCGAGTGTTGTAGTTATCTGCAACTCTTTTCCAATAACGAAAGAGTACATATAATCTTCCGTTGCTATTAATAATATATCATGTTTTTTCTATTTATGGAATATGTTGTAAATGATAATATACAAAGTAACAAAATCTATATACATTTAACTTTGACATTAGCTAAAAAATAAAAACTATCGTCAAGTTATAAATATGAAAATATTATTATGTTTGCTCTTGTATTCCTAAAAAATATTATTTTATGATATACTATAATAGTAATATGTAAGGAGGTATGTTGAAATGAATGAACTTTTTGATGTTTTAAATGAATTAGGTGAATTTACTGGTAATGTTGCTAGTAGAGAGGAATGTCATAAAAATGGTTATTGGCATAGAGCTGTTTATGCATTTTTAATTGATAACGATTTTAATATATTACTTCAAAAGAGAAGCAAAAATAAAAAATTATGGCCTAATAAATGGGATGTTACGGTTGGTGGACATGTTAATGCTGGCGAATTTGGTAGACAAGCATTGATTAGAGAGTGTAAAGAAGAATTGGGAATTGACATAAAGGACAACGAAATTAAGTATATCGTTGGAACTACATCGGTATATAATAAAAACGGATATATAA
>CALVMI010000117.1 GCA_944345045.1 uncultured Bacilli bacterium
GTATCTACTGTTTTTTCTTTTACAAAATAAAGTTCACAACGTGTCCTTGTATTTCCAGGACTATAATTACTATAATCTCCGATAAATCGCCATAAAGCATTATCCCAACTTGGAACAACGCCATTTGTGCAATTAGAGCTTTCTGTATCCAGAGTATAACCGCTGTTTTGTAAAGGTAAATCCCAAGTGATTTCACCATCAACATAATAAGCAAAATAAATATCTCCCGGATCTTGTACTTTTCCATTCATAAAATTAATGCTATCTATAGTTTCAAATGAGGCAAAGGAAGTATATAAAAACACTCCGGCTATTAATAATACACAAACAATTGTAAATAGAATTATTCCTATCTTCTTAGGATCTTTGCTTTTATATTTTTGCAATTTCATAATTAATCACTCGCTTTGGAATAGAAACTCATGAAACAAAAAAATTACCATGACTTTTCATGATAATTTTATCACAACTACCCCCCCCCTTGTCAATTTACAAAAACTTGACAAAACATTATTTGACAAAAAAAATAAGCTTAATTGCTTATTTTTTGAGTTACTTTTTGTTAAATATGATAAATTTTATTTTTCTTTGTAAACATATAGATACCAAGTGCTACAATAACACCACCAAGGATAACAGCATATGGTAAGAAAGATCCTGTTTGAGGGTTTTCTGGATTTAAACAAGCTGCTTCATATTCTTCTTTTGTAACTTCTACTCCATTATCATCATAATATTTTCCATCAACTATTTCACATGTTGGATTTTCTGTAGAACCATTTTCTTGATCAATAGAAATTGAACAAGTTTCAGTAGAATCTGCATTTTCATCTACATTTAAAGTAATCGTAGCAACTTGATGTAAACCAACACCAACACCAGAAGCATTTGTTAAATTAACATGAACAATAGTTGGATCAGTTTCATCTTGAGTAATAGTTCCAGTCCATCCTGAACTACGACTTCCACGATTAAACGTAAAGTTTGAATTTCCTAAACGTAATGTAACATTATATTCAGTGACTGTTCCATCAGTAACTTGAACTCCCAAATAAACACGTGTATTTGATCCGTTATTATCAATTCTTACAGTATTTCCATTCAATGTGGTATTAGATAATTCCATACTGTCCGAAATAACAACACTGGAACCAAAAACCGCACCACTAGCAGCACTAGCTACAGACGGATAAAACATCACGCAAAGCAATAGAATAAAACTCAATACAAGATTTCTTTTTTTCATATTATAACCTCTTTTCCTTTTATATTATGGCTTTATTATATCATAAAAATACAAAAATTCTACATATTTCTTCTTTTTTTACAATAATTTTGTAAAAATATGGTATCATAATATAGTAAGAGGGATTGGTGGTGACTATCGTGAAAAAAATACTTGTTTTAATTCAAAAAAACACCTTATACTTTTCTTATAAAAGAAATCAAACAGTTCGTGAAGACTTAATGAACACCAATATTATAAGTGACAGCGAGCTCATATTCAGCGATGATTATTTAGAAGACAACAAAAAAATCGTCATTCCTTTTTTTAAAGAACTTATAAACATGAACGAAGTAGATACCCTAGTCTTTCAAAACTTAAAAATAGCTTCTTCTTTACTTAGTTTATTTAAAAATACAGCCATTAGTAAAATTCGTCTTAAAAAAGAAGAAGCTGTTTCTTACACCTTTTGTGAAGAATTAATCACTCTAAAAAATATCAAAGAATTAGACTGTTACATGATTGCCAATTTTATTTTAGAATTTTTAGACAATCATCATATTAAAGTAACCACTCATAGTGATGTTTTATACATATCTAATTTTATGAGACAAAATAAGTTAGATAATTATTCCACTATATACTATCAAAAACAAATTCAAATTTATCAAAAAATGACAGAAGAAGATCGAAAAGATTTTATTTCTTTTTTAAAAATCAATCGTTATTTAAAAGTGATTACTTGTTTAGAATTTGATCGTACAGATTTAGAATTTATTTTAGAAAATGTTAAAAATTACCATTTTAAAAATATTTTAATTGAACTAAAATCAAATATTACAAATCAAGAAGATATTGAATATTTAAAAAAATTAAATAAAAAATATCAAAAAAACAAACTTGTCTTAAATTTAGTATATTCAAAAGAATATCTAGAACAAAATTTAATGAAACAAGTTTGTTTAAATACTTTAAAATTATGTAGTTTTATAATTGTTTTCTTTATTCTTGGTTCTATAGGATACATTTTTATTCAAAATTATAATGCAATGCAAGAAGTAAGTTCCATTCAAGAAGAAGTTGCAACAATTATTGAAAATAATGACCCATCAGAGGAAATTGAAACAGACGATGGCTATATTATCAAAAATACATATATTTCTTCTCTTTTACAAATTAATCCGGATATTATAGGTTATTTAAAAGTAAACAACACAAATATCGATTATCCAGTTGTCACGGCTTCAGATAATCGATACTATTTAAAAAAGAACTTATATCAACAAGATGATCAAAATGGCTGGATTTTCATGGATTTTAGAAATTCAGACAAAATATTAAATGATAATACCATAATCTATGGACATAATATGTATTACAGTGGTGTCATGTTCGGTACCCTACACAGAGCTTTAAATGCTTCTTGGTATACAAATGAAGAAAACCAAATCATTGAATTTGACACGATGTATGAATCTATGAGATGGCAAATCTATTCTATTTATACAATTCCAAAAACAAATGATTACTTACAAGTATCTTTTCCAACCGATGAAGAAAAACAAGCTTTCATTGATATGACAACGAATAGAAGTATTCACAATTTTGAAGTATCTGTAACACCAGATGATTACATTCTTACTTTATCTACTTGCACCGACAGCAACGAACGTTTAGTGGTGCACGCTAAAAGAATTAGTTAAGAACATATGGATACATTAACTCTAAATTTTTTTGATATCTTTCTTCTTTATTATTTAAAGAAATAGCCATTTTTACATATTCAATAGCCTCTTCATAATGACCCGTATAAAAAGCCGCTAGGGAAAAAAGATCATAAAAGGCATCATTCCAAGCAAATTCCTCATTAATATAGGATTTGCTTTTTTCTTTGATTTGATAAGCTTTCTGTAGCAAATCATAAGCTTCCCCATATTTATTTTGATTTACATATAATCCTGCAAGTTCAATATATCCTTCTCGTAAGTAAGGGGCTTCTTCAATAGCAAGTTTCCACCAGGCTTCAGCTTCTTCTAAGTATCCCTTAGCTTGATAAGCCCGTCCCATAAAACGCATAGAAGCACATCTTTCATCTTTCCAAGTAGCGTTCTTACATTTTAAGTGACGATGCAAAGTTGCAATACATTGATCCCACTTACCATAGTACATATATTCTCTACCTAAATAATGTAAATTTCGATCATTATCTGGTTCTTCTTCAACACTTATTTCTAATAAAGGTAAATAAGATCCTCTAGATTTTGTCGCGTCAGGATAATGATTCAAAGTAATAGGAATTTCAATTTCTTTTTCTTCTTTTTGACTTGTTAAAATTTCATGAACAGCATTTTTCCAATGATAATCTGTTCGATTATGAATTTTATTAGCTAAAAAAGTTACTCTTGGTCGATTTTCTTCATCTAATTTCCAATTAAAAGTATATCTAGCTCGCGTCGGTTTTTCTCTTTCCCAATATTCTTCTAACACAGCTCGCCACCCCGGAACAAATACCTCATCCAAATCTGTCGCGACACATATATCGGCATCTTTTGGAACTTTAGCTAGACTTTCATTACGAGCCGTATCAAACCGCCATGGAAAAATCGTTTCTTGGTAAACAGTAACCCCTCTTTTTTTTAACTCCTCTACTGTGTGATCAGTAGAACCCGTATCTAAAACAATAATTTCATCAGCTTCTTGCATTGAATTTACCCAACGATCTACAAATTTCTCTTCATTTTTTGAAATCGCATAAACAATCACTTTCATATTAAAATCCTCCTACAAATAGTTTATGCGTTGAAAGAAATATAGACACAAAAAAACAAGCTTTAAAGCTTGTTAATTATCTGAATAGCTGCATGGATTTTCAAATAAAACTTCGATATCTCCTTCACCAGTAGGGAAAGCATCTAATGAAAAATCAGTTGCAAGATCAGCACTTGTCATATCTGATACCGTTACAGTAATGATCATATTATCTTCATCAATATAAATATTAGCGCTGTAACTATCGAAAACACCAGTTTCTTCAACCCCTGCTACAGCTGTATCAAATTCAGTTTGATCTGTAAATTGATAAGTAATAACTTTTTGACTACCATCATATAACTCACCTTGATTTGTAATGCCAAAACGATATTCTGTAACAGCAGAGGCAGGTACTTCTGTAGTATAATCCATTTCGCAATACATAAATTCTGCTGGAGCATTTTGTGAAACAGTTAAAGTTGCTGTAGCCTCAGTTTGATTATCGTATTCATCACTAGCTACTATCGTAACTTCATATTCTCCTTCAGCACTTGTATCTATTTCTTCTGAAAATTCAAAAGTAACACTCGAATAATCATCAAATGTATCAACAAAATCATCAGCCTCTACAGTTGCACCAGGTATAACAACAAGATTTTTAGTTTGAACTGTTGGTGCTGTAGTATCACGAACTTCAACAGTTTGCGTTTTAGATACACCATTACATGTAACTGTATATTCATAAGTGCCTACAGTTGTCGTATCAACAGTAGTTTGTAAAGTACAACTAGTTGGCGCAGCACCAGTAATATCAGCATAATCCGTAACTTCACCACCTAAAGAAGTTCCTAATTCTAAACTAGAAATTTTTGGTCGAATAGACAACGTTGGCGCAGAAGCCTGACTCATAACCAAGAAATAATATACTCCAAAACCAATAGCTGCGATTAAAACAACAACTAAAATAATTAATAAAGGCGTATTCATTTTCTTCTTATTTTTCTTAGGAGGCTCCTCAGGCATCGTTGGCGGAACAGGTACTCCACCCATTGCTCCCATCATACTATTTGGGTTTTGTGGATTTTGAAATCCA
>CALVMI010000118.1 GCA_944345045.1 uncultured Bacilli bacterium
ATTTACTGGACGTTTGATGGAAGGAAGAACCTACTCTGATGGATTACATCAAGCAATTGAAGCCAAGGAAGGTGTTGAAATTCAAGAAGAAACAAAGACTTTGGCAACGATTACATTCCAAAATTTATTCCGCATGTATCATAAGTTATCTGGTATGACAGGTACAGCAAAAACGGAAGAGGAAGAATTTAGAGATATCTATAATATGTATGTAATTCGTATTCCAACGAACAAACCGGTTATTCGTAAAGATTATGGCGATTTGATTTTTGCTACAAAAGAGGGAAAATATAAGGCTATTGTTAACGAAATTAAGGAACGTCATGAACAAGGACAACCTGTATTAGTTGGTACAATTGCTGTTGAAACAAGTGAGCTAATTAGTTCTATGTTAAAAAAACTTCATATTCCACACGAGGTATTAAATGCGAAAAACAATGGACGTGAAGCAGAAATTATTGCAAATGCTGGTCAAAAAGGTGCAGTTACAATTGCGACTAATATGGCTGGTCGTGGAACCGATATTAAGTTGGGCGAAGGTGTCAAAGAACTAGGTGGTTTATGTGTTATTGGAACAGAGCGTCATGAATCAAGACGTATTGATAACCAATTAAGAGGACGTTCTGGACGTCAAGGAGACCCAGGTTTTTCACAATTCTGCGTATCATTTGAAGATGATTTAATGGTTCGTTTTGGTACGGATCGTGCGAAAGATTTACTTGCTCGTGTCGGTTTTGATGGAGATCAATCTATTCGTAATAAAATGTTATCTAATTCGATTGAAACAGCACAAAAACGTGTTGAAGGAAACAACTTTGATATTCGTAAAACATTGTTGAAATACGATGACGTAATTAATCAACAACGTGAGATTATCTATGCAAGACGTAATGACATTTTAGATAATGAAAGTATTCATGAAGAAACATTAAATACATTTAAAAATACAATTGCTGATTTAGTAGAAGATCATTTAGTGGACGAAAAACATCTATCAGAAAAAGATATTGATGAAATTTTAGAAACCGTTAATGAAAATTTCTTAAAGAATGACATGAAAAAAGAAGCAATTGTGGAAATGGATACAGAAGAAATTATTTCTTACATCTATGCACGTGTAGTTGCTGAATACGAAGAAAAAATGAGTCAAATTCCAGAAGAAGTAAGAAATGAATTTGAAAAAGCGATTACACTTCGTGTGATTGATATTCATTGGATGGATCATATTAATACAATGTCACATCTACGTGAAGGTATTTATTTACGTAGTTATGCACAAGTGGATCCACTACAAGCTTATACAAAAGAAGGATATCAATTATTTGATGAAATGACATATACAATTGATAGAGAAACAACTATTTACTTATTACGTGCCGAAATTCGTCAGAATATTGAACGTAAGCAAGTAGCAAAAGGTGAAGCGGTTGATAATTCAGCGAAAGAAAAAAAACATACTCCTAAAAGATCAAAAAAAATAGGAAGAAATGATCCGTGTCCATGTGGCTCAGGTAAGAAATATAAAAATTGTTGTGGTAAATAGTCTTTAAACCCTTTATTTATAAGGGTTTAAAAAATAATAAAAATTTTAAAAAGACTATAAATCACATAAAAATTATAAAAAATACCTCATTTTGTCCTCGTTTTAAAAAAAATGAGGACAGAAACCTCAAAAATCCCTTTAAAATCAAGGGTTTATGAATGAGGACAAAAATGAGGTATAAATTTATAGATGTCAACATTTCCTAATTGTTGGCATTTTTTAGTCTTTACAGATAACTTTGTAAGATGTTGAAGTTATGGTAAAAGTACAAATAAAAAAAAGAGGGAAGTATTATCAATATACGTTTGAAATAGCTCCCCAAGACGGAAAAAGAAAGTGGATAACAAAGTCTGGTTTTAAAACAAAACCAGAAGCAGAAAGAGAAGGGTTGAAAGCACTTAATGAGTATTTAGAAACAGGTCATAGTTTTAAACCTTCAGAAATTTCATATAGTGATTATTTAGATTATTGGATGGAAGAGTATTGTTATATAAATCTAAAGCATAGAACCATTGAAACTTATAAGTATATTATTAAAAATCATTTAAAACCTCGATTAGGAATGTATAGAATATCACAAATTACAACAGCAACAATACAAGAAGCAATAAATGATATATATGTCGAAAGAGGTTTTGCAAAAAGTTATATGAAGAGTATACTTAAAGTTATAAAATCTTCTTTTGATTATGCAGCAGAAATAGTAAATTTTATAAAATATGATCCTTCCATAAAGGTTAAAGTTCCAAAGTATGATGAGCCAGATGGAGATCCAGTACATATTTTTACTAAGGAAGAAATAGACTTAATATTTAATAGTGTTAAGAATAATCATTGTGTTTATTATGCGTTTTTAACTGCATATCATACTGGGCTTCGTATATCTGAAGTATTTGGACTAACATGGGAAGATATAGATTTAGAAAATAAAAAAATCCACGTTAGAAGAAATATTGTTAAAAAAAATCAGGCAGGTGGTACTAAAAAAAGGCATATAAGTGGAAATTCTACTACAGTATGGTATTATGGTACATGTAAAACAGCTAATAGTTATAGAACAATAGATATAGGAGATACACTTGTAGCTGCATTAAAAAAATATAAAGAAGAGCAAGAAATATTTAAGGAAATGTATGGAGATATGTATATGAAACATTATAAGAAAATAGTAGAAAATCCATATACTAAGAAACCAGAGACAAAAATAGTTAATGCCTATGCTGAAATTGATGTTGCATTACCAGAAGCACACTTGGTATTTTTAAAAGATAATGGTATATTTGAAGGAACAGATAGTTGTAAACACGCATTTAAAGTAATTCACTATCAATTAGGAATACAAGGTAGATTTCACGATTTTAGAGATACTCACGCAACAAGGCTGATTGAAGCAGGTGCAGATATAAAAGCAGTATCAAAAAGATTAGGACATAGTACAGTAGAATTTACTTATAATATTTATGTAAGAGTTACTACTAAGATGGAAGAAGAAATAGTAAATAAATTTGAAGAATATTTAGCAGCATAATTATAAAATAGAAAA
>CALVMI010000119.1 GCA_944345045.1 uncultured Bacilli bacterium
CCGGTGACGGCGTTGACCTCATACTCATACTCCACGCCGTCCAGGGTGAATTCTACCTCATAGTCGCCGTCATCCAGATCGTACTCTTTTTCCACAAATTGGAGGTCATCCCGGCCCAGCTGGGTAGAGACGATCCTCTGGGCGGCGGTAGCGTTGATGTAGCCCTGATCGGCGTAGGTATCATCATAGTCATCGTCGTCCAGAGCCACAGTCTGGGAGCCGATCTGCTCGGTCTCCACGGTGACCCGAACCGCGTCGGCCAGGTCGGTGAGGAAGGTCTCGCTGGGGTATTTGGAGCCCCGTTCCAGCTTCAGGACAATGTTTTTCTCATGGCCGCCCACGGTGCCGTCAAAATAGCCGCCGGCGTTGATCTCGTCCACCAGCTCGCCGATGACGGTGGTGCAGGCCCTGCCCTCATAGCCGGTGTAGGAGGCCAGGACAGCCTTCCCGTCGTCGTTGAGGCCGTTGAGGGCCACCACGTTGCCCGCATCGTCATAGTCCATCTCAATCTCGGGGTTGACGCTGAGCAGGACGGTGCCCACAGAGTCGGAACCGGCCTCCTGCGCGGTGGAAGGGGGGGACGTGAGGGCGGCCGAACCGGTGGGGGCCGCTGCGGTGCCGCCCGAACAGGCGGTCAGGGCCGTCAGGGTCAGGGCGGTGGTCAGGCCCAGGCCGAACAGCTTACCATAGAACTTCTTTTTCATCTCGTTCATCTCCTTAAAAACAGTGGGTGTGGTTTGTATTCCAGGTGCTTGCGTTCTGTGTTGGTAGGATACGGGGCGGGGCTTGGAAAACCGGGGCCGCGGGGAGAAAAATGAAGATTTTTTTCCGGTCCCGCCGCTTCTATCTGTAGTATACGAGAGGCGGCTGAGAAAACCGGGGCTGCGGGAAAAAAGATTACCGCTTATCGTCATCTTCTTCCATATCCCCGTCGTCTCCGTCATCGTCCCCGCCGTCATCATCATCCTCATCGTCCTCATCGTCCTCATCCCGGCCGCCATTCAGAATGTTTTCTCGCCTGTCATAGTCGGTATCTCCATCTCGGTAGGGATCATAGGACTCCTGATAGTCGGTGACGCCGTCGTTGTTGGGGCCGTAATCGGTGTCCTCATAGTCGGTGACGCCGTCGCCGCCGGGGCCGTAGTCCGTGTCACCGCCAGGTGTTGAGGCGGGCACGGGCGTTGGAGTGGGGACCGGCGTAGGAACCGGTGTGGGGAAAGGGGCCGCGGTAGGTCTGGAAGTGGGTTCCGGCATCGGGACAGGGGTGGATGTGGCCGGCCCGGCGGTGGGGGCGGCAGTGGGCGGAGGAGTGGGGGCCGGTGCGGAGGTTTCCACCGGCAGGGGGATGACCACCTCTGTGGCGGGGGCTGACCCGGCCTCCCCAACCTGGATGACAATGGTTTCACCATAGTTCTCCTCCAGCCGGGCCTGGAGTTCCTCCTCCTCCCGGCTCTGCCAGCCAGCGTCGCCGCTGTTGACCGTAATGGAAATGGTGTCGCCGTCGGAGAGGTAGCCCATATCAATGGCCCGCTCTACCAGTTCCTCCGCTGCGGTATCCCGGTCTTTGCCCCGGTAGTCGTAGCCGTCTATCAGGATCAGGCCGTCTGCATTGAGGCCTTCCAGCCCCAGGACCCGGTCGGTGCGGCTGAGGGTCATCTCCACATCCGGATTGATCTGGATGCGCAGGGTGCCGTAGGCCACAAAATTGGGCTGATAGTAGCCGAAGAAGGCCAGGCACAGGCAGGCGGCCAGGCCGGCCACCCCCGCCAAAGGCTTGGCGGGATGGACCCGGCGGGGCTGGGGGGGACGCAGCTCCACAATATTCTGCACCGTGTCGCCCACTTGGTAGTGGAGGTTGGCCGCCTTGAGGAAGCGCCCCTCCTCGTCCAACAGGACCGCATAGGCCGGGTGGGTCTCCAGCACGAGATAGTTCATTCCACACTCCCTCCCTTGGCGGGCCCAATCTGACAGAGATGGCCCCGGATGATCTCATAGCCGTTGGTAAATGCCAGCAGAATGGCCACCAGGTATTTCCGGTGTCGCTCCAGAGTCTTTTTCTCTACCCCAGAGCGCTTTGCCAGTTCGGCCATGGGCAGCCGGCCCGTCTCTTCCACCTGGGAGAGCAGCGCCGGGGTGGCCCTGGCACAGGCGAGCACCCGGCGGCAGGCCGCCAAAGTGCGCTCCTGCCGGGGACAGTTGTCCGCCACGTCGGAAAAGGTAATGCCAAAGCCGGAGAGTTTGGCGGAAAATTCCTGGATTTCCGCCTGGCTGGCTGTACGGAGGGCATAGTCCTCCGCGTGATCTGCCGCCCCATCAGGCAGGGTATCCAGCAGGCTCCGCTCCTCCTCTTCCGCCCCGGCGGGGGCATTGAGGGAGATGACATTCCCGTGGCGCTTCTCTGTGCGGTAGTGGTCAATGAGGCGGTTTCGAATGGCTCTGGCCGCGAAGGAGAGGAAAGCGCCCCGTCCCGGCTGATAGGCGAGGATCGCCTCATAAAAGGCCAGCATAGCGATGCTCAGTTCATCTTCATGGCCGTTTTCCGGCTGGGCGTGGATAAACTTCACCGTCTCGCTGCGGATAAAGCCCATGTACTGACGGATCAG
>CALVMI010000120.1 GCA_944345045.1 uncultured Bacilli bacterium
ATAAAACAGGAAAGGAGAAAGATATGAGTTATCGTGTAGTCCACTATATCAACCAGTTCTTTGCCAATATCGGCGGCGAAGAGATGGCGCACGTTGCTCCCGAGCTTCGAGAAGGCTTTGTCGGTCCCGGCATGGCTTTGAATCAGGCCTGGAAGGGCGAGGCGGAAGTGGTCGCTACCATCGTCTGCGGCGACTCCTATTTCGCCGAGCACGAGAAGGATGCGAAGGCTCAGATTCTGGAGTGGGTCAAGGCCCAAAAGCCGGATCTGTTTATCGCTGGACCTGCCTTTAATGCCGGCCGCTATGGTTATGCCTGCGCCAACATCTGTGCGGCAGTTCAGGATGAGCTGGGCGTTCCCGTTTTGACCGGTATGTATCAGGAAAACCCCGGCGCAGACCTGAAGAACAAAGTCCTGATTGTCTCCACAGCCAACAGCGCCGCCGGTATGCGCAAGGCAGCCCCCGCCATGGCCAAGCTGGCCATGAAGCTGATGAAGGGCGAACCCTTGGGCGCCTCCTGCGAGGACGGCTATATGAATAACGGCATCCGCGTCAACTTCTTTGAGAAAGAGCGCGGCGCCAAGCGTGCGGTTAATATGTTGATCAAGAAACTGAACGATCAGCCCTTTGAAACAGAATATCCCATGCCGTCCTTTGACCATGTGGCACCCAACAAGGCCATCAAGGATCTGAGCAAGGCCACCATCGCCGTGTGCACATCTGGCGGCATTGTTCCAAAGGGTAATCCTGACCACATTGAGTCTTCCTCCGCCTCTCACTACGGCGAATACTGCATCGCTGGCGTGGAGACGCTGACGTCCGATGCCTATGAGACCGCCCACGGCGGATACGACCCGGTCTATGCCAACCAGGACCCCAACCGTGTCCTCCCTGTGGATGTTCTGCGCGAGTTCGAGAAGGAAGGTATCATCGGCAAGCTACATGACTATTTCTACACCACCGTTGGCAACGGTACCGCTGTCGCTTCCGCCAAGGGCTTTGCAATGGAGTATGCACAGAAGCTTCTGGAGGCCGGAGTACACGCTGTCATCATGACATCTACGTGAGGTACCTGTACGCGTTGCGGTGCAACGATGGTTAAAGAGATCGAAAGAGCGGGTATTCCTGTGGTGCACATGTGTACCGTGACTCCCATTTCGATGACGGTGGGTGCCAACAGAATCGTTCCCACCATTGCAATCCCGCATCCTCTGGGCAACCCTGCCCTGTCCCCCGAGGACGAAAAGATCCTGCGTAGAAAGCTGGTCTCCAAGGCCTTGCTGGCCCTGACCACCGAGGTGGAAGACCAGACCATTTTTGAAAACTGATCTCCCGCAGCTGCTCTGCCGGCCCCAAACAGGGGCCGACAGGCGGATACACGAGGGAGGCCTAGGATAGGAGAGATTGCCAATTATGAGCAAAATTTACGATGTGATTGTCTTGGGCGCCGGGCCGTCCGGCCTGACGGCAGGTTTATATGCAGGCCGCAGCAGACTGTCCACCTTGATCATTGAAAAAGGTCAGGACGGCGGTCAGATTGCCATCACTGACGAGATTGAAAACTATCCCGGCCAGCAGCTGGAGGGCGAGTCAGGTCCCAGCCTGGTTGCCCGTATGACCGAGCAGGCCAAGAAATTTGGTGCGGAGCGGGTCAGCGACGTGATTAAAAGCGTGGAACTGGAAGGCCCTGTGAAAAAGCTGGTGGGAAACAAAGGTGAGTATCTGGCAAAAACGGTTATCATCTCCACCGGTGCCTTCCCGCGTCCCATCGGCTGCAAAAATGAGGCAAAGTATGTAGGCAAGGGGATCTCCTTCTGTGCTACCTGTGACGCGGCCTTCTTTGAGGACTTTGAGGTCTATGTGGTAGGCGGAGGCGACGCTGCTGTGGAAGAGGCGATGTATCTGACCAAATTCGCCCGGAAGGTGACCATCATCCACCGGCGTGACGAGCTGCGCGCGGCCAAGTCCATTCAGGAAAAGGCCTTTGCAAATCCCAAGATTGCTTTCCTGTGGGATACCGTGGTGGACGAGGTCGGTGGCGAGGATGATATCCTGTCCAGGATGGTCATCAAGAACACCAAAACCGGTGAGCTGACCACCATTGAGGCAGACGAGGATGACGGCATGTTCGGCCTGTTTGGCTTCATTGGCCTGCTGCCAAACCCCAAGCTGTTCGAGGGTATTATCGACATGGAGAACGGCTACATCCGGACCGATGACAATATGCACACCAACATTCCCGGCGTCTATGCCGCCGGCGATATCCGCGTCAAGAGCTTGCGGCAGGTAGTCACCGCTGCGGCTGACGGAGCAATTGCCGCCATGCAGGCGGAACATTATATTGCAAATATGCAGTAAGAAGGAGCGTTTATTATGCTGGAAGTAGATAAGAGCACATTCGAACCTGAGGTTCTGCAGGCCTCCGGAAAGGTTCTTGTGGATTTCTATGGAGACGGCTGCGTGCCCTGCGCCGCCCTGATGCCCCACGTTCACGAGTATGCTGAAAAGTATGGTGAGAGCATGAAGTTCTGCGCTCTGAACACCACCAAGGCCCGTCGTCTGGCCATCAGCCAGAAAATCCTGGGTCTGCCCGTCATCGCCATCTACGAAAACGGTGAGATGATTGATTCCTGCGTAAAGGATGACGCTACGCCGGAAAATGTGGAGGCAATGATCAAGCGTTATCTCTGATATCCGTATAGACCGCCCATAGGCGAATCTATAAATCTTATAGGGAAGGAGGACAAAGGCATGAGCATTTTAAACGGCAAGAAGGTCATTATTATCGGCGACCGTGACGGCATCCCCGGTCAGGCCATCGAAGCGTGTGCTGTCAGCGCAGGCGCAGAAGTCGTTTTCTCCTCAACGGAGTGTTTCGTCTGAACGGCCGCTGGTGCAATGGATCTGGAAAATCAGAAGCGTGTTAAGGAGTTCACCGAGCAGTATGGCGCTGAGAACATTGTGGTTCTGCTGGGCGCTGCGGAAGGTGAGGCTTCCGGTCTCGCTGCTGAGACGGTCACTAATGGTGACCCGACCTACGCCGGTCCATTGACAGGGGTCTCGTTGGGACTCAAGGTTTTCCATGTGTGCGAACCTGAAGTGAAGGAAGAATTTGATCCGAACATTTATGAGGATCAGGTCAGTATGATGGAGATGGTTCTGGATGTTGACGATATCGTCAGCGAAATGACCAGCATTCGCGAACAGTACTGCAAGTTCTGATGCTTTCAGCGCAGACATGAAGAGGGGCGGCGGCCGTGCCGCTGCCCCTATCACTATCTATCTCCATTGATGGCAGTATCAGGTTCCGTTGACAGTGATATAGATTGACTCCGGCAGAGGAACTGGTACTTCGATCCATGGCGATAGACCCCATATATCAAGTTGTTTTTTAGCGCTTACGACCACGCGAGAATATTGCTATATTCAAGAAAGGTGTGATTGCATTGAAAAGTGTACTCAAAGGAGCCAGTTATGTGATGGTACATACGCCTGACATGGTTCTGCACAACGGTACCACGCAGACTACGGAGCGAATCGTCAATCCAGACAGTGAGTATCTAAAGGAATTGCCCAATCATCTGCGCACCTATGAGCAGGCTCTGTCCTACTATCCCAATCAGGTGTATATCGGCAACAAGACCCCGGATGATCTGACGGCGCTTCCCCAGCCCTGGTACGATAAGGAATGTGACTGCGCTGCCCGCTATGGCAAGTTCGGCCAGATTATGCCTCAGGAGGAGTTTATCCTGCTGATGCAGGCCTGTGACGTGTTTGATTTGGTCAAGCTGGACAAAAATTTTGTCGCGCAGCACAAAGGCTCTCTAGCAAGCAATGAAATCATAGATGAAGGAATTCTCTCCCGTGTTAAAGACGGAATAGCGCCGGAGGAGGTTGCCCGTCTCGTAAACGAGGACCACGCT